>CAZALT010000021.1:0-23201 GCA_964485515.1 uncultured Rhabdothermincola sp.
CCGGCCAGTTCCTGTCCCAGGACCCCCTCGTCGCGCTCACCGGCCAGCCCTACCAATACGCCGCCAACAACCCGGTCAACCTCACCGACCCCCTCGGCCTCTGCCCGGGATGCGGTGGTGACGGAAGCAGGGGAATAGATAGTAAGGCGATCTCGTCTTTGGCGACGGCGGGCCTTTGTCTTATTGGTTTCAAGATCTGCATAGCAGCGACGATCGCAGGCTTTGCTTATCGGAGTTGGGTTACGTACCACGAGGAAGGATGGGAGGAGGGTAAAGGCGATATCGGAATGGATCTACTTCTAAGTTCGGCCGGGATTGTGCTCGGTGCTGGGTTCCATCGTGGTTTAAGGATTAACGAGGAACACTTGGATAGCCTTGGTCGAGTGTTGATGCCTGCAGCCAGCCGAAATGGAGAACTTCTCGCCAACGGTACGGTCACAGTTTGGGATCTTGCTGCCCTCGCTGTCACCGGCCTCGTTGGCGAGGCGGATTCTCGCCGGAAAGCTGGGGCCGACTGTTGACTGCTCCGAAATCTGTTGAGCGGGTGTTGTTCGTCAACAGGGCGCAGCGAACCGCGTACATCGGCGTGTCAGTCTTGTTTGGCGTGCTCGTGATCAGCGAGCTTCTTCGGCAAGGCTTGCAGGCGCCGGGACGCTTCGGTGGAGTAGCGCTGCTCGCTGCCTTGACGGCCCTGAGCGCTGGCGCCGCCAGCGGGCTGAAGCTCGAGGCTTCACCTGGGGGAATACGGGTCCGTGGATTCGTGCGTGCGAAACGGTTCACTTGGTCAGAGGTTGAGGGTTGGAAGCTCGCTCCCTTCCTGGTGGGTTGGTGGGCCGGGCAAGAGCTCGTGGTAGTGCTCAACGGTGGTGGTCTTTGCCCGCTCGGTCGGTACTCGGTATGTGCGCCGCTCAACTGGTTGCGAGGCAAAGAGCAGATGGAGGCACTACTTGCCGAGCTACAGAGTCTCCAAGCAACGGCGCAAGGGGCGTGAAGGTGACCCATCCGGGGGCGTCGGGCTATGCCACGATCCGCACGGCTGGTGGTAGTGGTGGGGCGACGATGCAGTTCGCGGCGGGTGTGGTCACGGGGAACACGATCTTGGTGAGGCCGTCTGCTGATGGTCGTATCGAGGTGGTGACGAACAGTCCGAGCATCGATGTGGTCATCGACGTGCAGGGGTGGTGGGGTGCGGCGTCGGAGTCGTGGTTGTACGACTATGACCCTGACGGGTTGCGGATCTCCAAGACGGCGCCAGACGGGGTGGTGACGGTCTATGACTGGGACAAGTCCGCTTCGGTGCCGAAGCTGGTGGCCGAGACCGCCGGGACGGCGGTGACTCGCTATGTCTACGGTCCTGGCGGTGTGCCGGTCGAGCAGGTCAACCCGGATGGTTCGGTCACGTTCTTGCACGCTGATGCGCTCGGTTCGATCCGGGTGCTGACCAACAGCGGCGGAGCCAAGACCGGTTCGGTGACCTACAAGCCCTTCGGTGGGCTCGCCGCGTCGACCGGCACCCTGTCCCGGTTGGGTTATGCCGGTGAGTACACCGATGCTGAGACTGGTTTCGTGTACCTGCGGGCCCGGTTCTACGACCCGGCCACCGGCCAGTTCCTGTCCCAGGACCCCCTCGTCGCGCTCACCGGCCAGCCCTACCAGTACGCCGCGAACAATCCGGTCAACCTCACCGACCCCCTCGGCCTCTGCCCCGCCTGCGGAACCGGAGGTGGGAGCGGAGGAAACTCCTGGTGGGAGACAGCGTGGGAGCACCGGGGGACGATCGCATCGGTGACGGCGATGGGGGTCTGCCTCATCCCGTACTTCGGGTGGGCGTCATGTGCCGTGGCGAGTGGCACTGCGTTGTTGGTGCGCGTCCAGCAGCGGGGAACCGATGAGATGGGATGGAACATCGCTGACGCGATCATGACGACAACGACGTTGGGTCTGGGTGGTGCGTTCACCGCCGCGGGTCAGAGCGCGACGGCAGCCAGGTCCACGCAGAACATGTGGTGGAACGCGGACTTCACCTGGGCGACGGGGGGATTGAGCTGGGTCACCCAGTTCATCCCGGGTGGCTATGACGCTGCGTTCGCCTTCGGTGAGTCCAAAGCGACAACGGGGGACTGCTGATGGCTGCGCCCCGGTCAGGTTCACGCAAGCAGTTCAGCCTGCTGCGCGCCCGCATCCCATTGCTCATGGCGGGTGGGGTGTTCGCGCTTCTCGGATTGTCCGGGATCATGGCTTCCTCGGTGAGTACCGGCGATCGTGTCTTCGGAGCAGTGTTTCTGCTGCCTGTCGGGATCTGGTTCGGGTATCGGGGGTGGCGGTCTTCGGTGGTGACCGTCACGGCGGACCGTCTGGTTCTCTGCTCGTTCTTGAGGACGAGACGTCTTCCCCTCGACCAGGTGTCGAGGGCCTCGGTCGGGGTGGGCAACACGGGTCCGACGGGGTGGGGTCGTCAGTACCTGGTGGTGGAGATGCGCGACGGGTCCGAGGTGGTCCTCAAGGAGCTCAACGCGAAGCCCAGACGACGACCCGGGCCGCCGACGGTGGTGGAGCGCTGCGTGGCCGCTATCAACGAGGTGGTGTCACCGCCTCCACAGGCGTCCGGACCGTGATGTTCCGTACTGCGACGGTGGTGAACCCGGCGGGAGGCGCGATTCGTGTGTGGGCCGCTGATCAGGCCCAGCCTGACGGCGCGATGGGTCCTCGGTACCTGACGGGCCAGAACCGGTCGGTTGCGTCGGTTGTTCCGGTGTCGGCCGATGGCCGCATCAAGATCCAGGCATCTGCGGGCACCGATGTGGTGGTCTACACGCAGGGCTGGTTCGCGGAGCCTGAACCGGGTCGCGATGGTGTGTTCAATCCGCTCAACTGACCTGCCGCCCTTCACGGCTGCTTCTGGCGTGGATGTAGTCCGCCAAGCGGGCAACATCGACGCAATTCGGGTCGGTCGGGTGCGTGGGGGAATGACTCGTTGGCTCGATTGTTGACCTTGCCGGTAGAGTTTTCAACCGGCCGGCACCCTGGCCGACCCGCACGACGACAGCCCGCACGACGACAAAGGCACCCCATGCCCTCCTTCCGAGACCTCCTCGCCCAGACCAAGACCGAGATCCGCGAGGTCGACACCGCGACCGCCGACGAGCTGCGCGCCCGCGACGACGTGGTGCTCCTCGACGTCCGCGAGCCCGACGAGCACGAGCAGGGCACCATCCCCGGCTCGGTGTACATCCCCCGCGGCCACCTCGAATCCCAGATCGAGAACCACGTGCCCAAGCACGACACGGCCCTCGTCGTGTACTGCGCGGGCGGGACGCGCTCGGCGTTCGCGGCCAAGACCCTCGGCGAGCTCGGCTACACCGACGTCGTGTCGGTCATCGGCGGGTTCAACCGCTGGAAGGACGAGGACCGAGAGTGGAAGGCACCCCGGGTCCTCACCCCCGAGCAGCGCAACCACTACCAGCGCCACCTGCTGCTACCCGAGGTCGGCGAAGAGGGCCAGCTCAAGCTGCTCGACTCGAAGGTGCTGCTGCTCGGTGCCGGCGGGCTCGGTTCGCCCTCGGCCATGTACCTCGCGGCGGCCGGTGTGGGCACGATCGGCATCATCGACATGGACGTCGTCGACCAGTCGAACCTCCAGCGTCAGATCCTGCACAACATGGATCGCATCGGTGACCGCAAGGTCGACTCGGCCAAGAAGACCCTCACGCTGCTCAACCCCGACGTGGACGTCGTGGCCCACGACACCCGCCTCGATGCCAGCAACGTCGTCGAGTTGCTGTCGCAGTACGACCTCGTGGTCGACGGGGCCGACAACTTCCCGAGCCGCTACCTGCTCAACGACGCGTCGCTCAAGACCGGCACCCCCGTCATCCACGGCTCGATCTTCCGGTTCGAGGGCCAGGCCACCGTGTTCACGCCCTACGACGGCCCCTGCTACCGCTGCTTCATCCCCGAGCCGCCTCCCGCCGAGCTGGCCCCGTCGTGCGCCGAGGCGGGCGTGCTCGGCGTTCTGCCCGGCATCATCGGCTCCATCCAGGCCATGGAGGCCATCAAGCTCCTGCTCGGTCTGGGCGACTCGTTGTCGGGTCGGCTGCTCAGCTACGACTCGCTCGAGGAGTCGTTCCGCAACTACAAGATCCGTCGCGATCCCAACTGCCCGGCGTGCTCGCTCGATCCCGACGACATCGTCATCGCCGAGTACGACGAGTACTGCATGCCCCACGCTCGCTGACCTGAACCCGCTCGACAGCGGCCCGGAGCGTCGCTCAGCTGGCTGATCGGCGCGCCAGCTCGACACGCCAGCTCGACACAGCTGCATGGTCGCACGGCCGGTTGGCGGGAGGCACGACGGGGAGAATTCCGACACCGCTGGTGCAGATGTTGCTACTCTCGGCGGTTTCGGGCGGAGAACCGACTGGCCGTCTCGCGGCCGAGGACAGACTGCCATGCCACCGCCTCGCACACCGCCGACGCCCGGCGATACGGACCCCCGCCGCCCGGCCGGCCTCATCCGCACCCGTTGCGTCGTCCTTGCCGCGGTGGTGCTGGCGATCGGGGCCGTGGCCTGCTCGAGCGGCGACGAGCCCGAGTCCCTGGCCGCCGGTTCGGCGACCACCCAGCTCGACGGCGCGACGACCGACCCCACGACGGCGCCGGCGGGTGAGGCCACCCACGACACCACCGCCAACCCATCCGGCGACGACCCGACCACCACGTCGGGCAGCGCCACCGGCGACACGACCGCCAGCACTGCGCCACGAGACCCCACCACGGCGCTCCCCGACGCCAACGCCCCCGATGTCACCACGTCGGTCTTCTGGGTGCGCCCGGCGGGTGGCGAACCTCGAACCTTCCCCGGTTACGCCGATCCCGACGGGCAGCCCACGCCGCTGCTGGTGTTCGGCTCGGTGACCAACGACGGGTCCGAGGCGATCGCCGATCCACGAGCGTCCGCGGTGTGGCGGACCCCCACCGGCGAGATCCGCGTCACCACCGTGGCCACGTTGCGCACGGCCGACGGAGACGCGGTCACGACCCTCGAACCGGGACAGACCGCCACCGTGTTCGCCGTCGTGAGCGATGCGTCGTCCCTGGCGGCGCTCGCCGACCTCGCCCCCGAGCTCGTGGTGGCCGGATCCTGATGCTCGCTGATCGACCCGGGGCGGCCAACGGACACGCCCCTCGACGTGCCGCACGACGTGCCCGTCGGCGCATCGTGGCGCTCGTCGTCGCGGCCGCCGCGGTCGTCGGTGTGCTGCCGGCCGCCGCCCTCACCGCCGAGCCGGCGGCCGCCGCCACGGTGCGCGCCTTCGGCAGCAACCCGTTCAACAACATCCTGGCTGCCGCCGACGCCAACAAGCAGTGCGGGCTGACCAAGAACGAGCTCGCGGTGGTCATGATGGCGCCGGTGTTCCCCGAAGCCGGCGGAACCGCCACGCTCGCGCCGTCGCCCATGACCCTCAGCCGCTGGGACAAGCAGAGTGCGCTGTGGGCCTTCGGCAACCCGGCCACGCCGTACCAGAAGGCCTTCTTCCATCCGGGCATCGGACTGTGGCAGTTCGACTCCGCGGGCGGCTGGAACCTGACCGCGGCCGACGCGATCAACACGTCGATCGTGGCGTCGGTGGCCGCCAAGACGATGGCCGACCGCTTCTGCGCCAGCACCGCGTCGACGAGGGCGGCCAAGCGCACCGCCGCGTGGGGCCCGTGGTACGGGTGCGGTCCCACCAACTGCGAGGCGATCTTCCAAGACCTCTACAACGCCACCAACGACACGATCCGGCTCGAGAACCTCAACCTCGTGACCTCGGTCGGGACCAAGGGTGGCATGGTCACCCGTTCGTGCCTGCTCAACGGCGTCGCCGTGACGTGCTCGTACATCGATCCCGCCGCGGCCCAGGGCAACAAGGCCTGGACGGCACCGGGCTTCAACCCGGCCACGCCCATCAGCGCGCCGTTCTACGACATCGCCCACAACGGTCGTGAGTGGCGCGTGTGGCTCCCCGCCGACACGGGCTACGGGGCGACGATCTCGGCCGACAAACCCATCACCAAGGACGCTCGCACCAGCCTCACGTGGTCGACGACGGCGAAGCTGTGCGACGTCACCACCTCCCGGGGCGCGTGCGGCCGGGTCGCCACCACGCCGTGGGGCCCCTTCACCGCCGAACCCTTCGGGGTCTTCGACGGGGCCAAGGGCGGCATCGCCCAGCTGTCGGTCTGGGGCTGGACGATCGACCCCGACACGAGCAACCCGATCGACGTGGACATCTGGGTCAACGGCCTCTTCAAGGGCACCGTCCGCGCCGACACCCCCCGTCCGGACGTGGCCGCCAACGTCGCCGGGTACGGCCAGAACCACGGCTTCGACAAGACCATCACCGGCCTGTCGGCCGGCAACCACCAGGTGTGCGTCTACGCCATGAACGTAGGTCCGACCGGCACGGTGAACCCGCTCCTCGGCTGCAAGTGGGTCACGGTGGCGCCGGTCCCGCCCGGTCCGTTCTTCGACGTCAGCGGCGTCCACCCCTTCGTCGACGAGGTGCAGTGGCTCGTCGACCAGGGCATCGCCACCGGACGGTCCGACGGTTCGTTCGGCCCCACCGCACCCGTGACGCGCGGCGCCATGGCGATGTTCCTCTGGCGCGCCGCCGGATCGCCCACCGCGAGCGCCGTGCCCGCCGGTGCAACGCCGTTCTCCGACGTGGCGCCGGGTCATCCCTTCGCCGCCGCCATCGCCTGGCTGGCCAGCGAGCAGATCGCCACCGGCTACGCCGACGGGACCTACCGGCCCGACGCTCCCATCGCCCGAGCAGGCGTGGCCGCCTTCCTGTACCGCTACGCCGGTGCCGTGCGGGGACCCGCGCCGCGGTGCTCGACCGCACCGTTCGTCGATGTCGGGCCGACCCACCCGTTCTGCGGCGAGATCGACTGGCTCGTCGACGAGGGCATCACCACCGGGTTCGGCGACCTCACCTTCCGCCCGACCGCCACGGTGGCCCGCCAAGCCATGGCGGCCTTCCTGTCGCGCCTGCTCCGCCCCTGAGTCGGGCTCCACACCCGAGTCGGCATCCGAGCCCGATCGGAGCCCACGGGCGGGTGGGTGCTAGAACCGGAGGCCGTGAAGGGACTCATCCTCTCCGGCGGCGCCGGCACCAGACTGCGACCGATCACCCACACGAGCGCCAAGCAGCTCGTGCCGATCGCGAACAAGCCCATCCTCTTCTACGGGATCGAGGACATGGTGGCAGCCGGCATCACCGAGATCGGCATCATCATCGGCGACACCGGCGACGACATCCGCTACGCGGTGGGGGACGGCTCGAAGTTCGGGGCCACGGTCACCTACATCCCGCAAGACGCGCCGTTGGGTCTGGCCCACTGCGTGGTCATCGCCCGCGACTTCCTCGGTGACGACGACTTCGTCATGTACCTCGGCGACAACATGCTCGAGCAGGGTCTCACCCAGTTCGTCGAGGAGTTCGAAGCGGAGCGAGCAGCGGCCGACTCACCGCGTCTCGATGAGCAGGTCGTCGCCCCTCGGGCGCAGATCCTGCTGGCCCGCGTCGACGATCCCAGGCAGTTCGGGGTGGCCGACGTCGACGATGACGGTGCCGTGGTCGCCCTCGTCGAGAAGCCGCAGCACCCGCCGTCGGACCTCGCGCTCGTCGGCGTCTACCTGTTCGACCCCATCATCCACGAGGCGGTGCGGGCCATCGAGCCGTCGCCTCGCGGCGAGCTCGAGATCACCGAGGCCATCCAGTGGCTCATCACCCAGGGGCACCGGGTGCGTCACGAGGTCCTCGATGGTTGGTGGATCGACACCGGCAAGAAGGACCCGCTCCTCGAGTGCAACCGCCTCGTGCTCGACATCCTCGAACCACGGGTGGACGGCAAGGTCGACGTCAGCTCGCGCCTCGAAGGCCGGGTCGTCATCGAAGAAGGCGCAGAGCTCTACAACTCGGTGGTGCGCGGTCCCGCCATCATCGGCAAGAACACCGTCCTGCGCGACACCTACGTGGGGCCGTACACCGCCATCGCCAACAACTGCGAGATCATCGAGGCCGAGCTCGAGCACTCGGTGGTGCTCGAGCACAGCAGCGTGAGCGGCATCGGTCGCATCCACGACTCGCTCATCGGGCGCCACGTGGAGGTCAAGCGCACGCACTCCCGTCCGAGGGCGACTCGCCTCATGCTGGGCGACCACTCCCACATCGACCTCGAGTAGGCGGTCCGGGCCGGGTGTCGCCGAAGCGTCGACGACGGCCCTTGCCTTTGACGGCCCTTGCCTTGGATGGCCCTTCCCTTGGACGGCCGCAGTGTCTAGCCTTGCTCGTCATGCTTCGCAGGGTGGTCTTGGCCGCACTCGTCGTGGTGGGGTTGCTGGCTGGGGTGCTGGTCCCCGGCGCGGCGAAGACCGCGCCCGCGCACGCAGCCGTACCCGCGGCGACGGGCATCACCGGCATCGACATCGCGTCCTACCAGCACCCGAACGGTGCGGCCATCAACTGGAACCAGGTGCGCGGTGCGGGACACGCCTTCGCCTACGTCAAGGCGACCGAGGGCACGACCTACACCAACCCGTACTTCGCAGGTGACTGGTCGGGAGCCGGGGGAGTGGGCCTGCTGCGCGGCGCCTACCACTACGCCCGCCCCAAGCTGCCGCTGTCGACCGCGGTCGACCAAGCCCGTTACTTCGTGTCGCGCACGGGCTCCATGACCGGCCACAACGACCTTCCGCCCATGCTCGACCTCGAGGACACGGCCTCCGGTCTTCGCGCCGGCGACATCGTGAACTGGAGCCGGACCTGGCTCGCCGAGGTCGAGCGCCTCACCGGCCGTCGTCCCATCGTCTACACGGGGCGTTGGTACTGGCAGGGCTACCTGGCCTCCAGCACGGGACTGCACGACTACCGCCTGTGGATGTCGGACTACAACAACAAGCCGGCGCCGACGGCCACCATTCCGGGATGGTCATGGACGATCTGGCAGTACTCCAGCACGGGCTCGGTCCCGGGCATCGTGGGCAACGTCGACCTGAACCGGTACTGCTGCTCCGACGCCAACCTGCGGGCCCTGGCCGGGCCCGGCACGAACCAGCCTGCCGGCAACCCGTTCGGATCGCTCGACCTTGCGAACAAGGTCAACGGCCGGATCACCGTCCGAGGCTGGGCCATGGACCCTGACACCACCAACCCCATCAAGGTGCACGTCTATGCCAACGGTCAGTTCAAGGGCGAGCTGACCGCCGACGCAGGCCGCCCCGACCTCGGCGCGGCCTACCCCGGATGGGGGCCGAACCACGGCTTCTCGACGACGTTCGCGGCGACGGGCGACCAGAACGTCTGCGTGTACGCCATCAACGCCCGCTCGGGCAGCACGAACCCTCAGGTCGGCTGCATCCGGGTCACGGGCGCGCCCCAGGGCGCCCTCGACACCGTCCGCATGATCCCCGGGGGCGTGCGGGTCGAGGGCTGGGGGTTCGACCCCGACGTGTCCGGCGGCGGCGAGGTCCACGTGTACGTCAACGGCGTCGGCCGGGTCGTCCACGCCAACCGCTCCCGTCCCGATGTCGCCGCGGTGCACGGCGTCACGTCGACCACCGGGTATCGGGTCGACTTCCCGGGCTTCGGCGGTCGTGTCGAGGTCTGCGCCTTTGTGATCAACAAGCCGTCGGGCGCCAACCGCAACGTCGGATGCCGCACGGCCCAGCTGCCGAGCGACGCCATCGGCTCGTTCGACGAGGCGCGCTCGACCTCGGCCGGCGTCAAGCTGCGCGGCTGGTCCCTCGACCCCGACACCACCGGTGCGGTCCAGGTCCACATCTACGACAACGGCCGCTTCGTCGGTGCGCACCGCGCCGGCGAAGCCCGCCCCGACATCGCCTCGGTGTTCACCGGGTTCGGCCCCGATCACGGCTTCGACGTCACCCTCGCCGAGGCGACCAACGGCGACCACCAGATCTGCGTGTACGCGATCAGCATCGGCCCGGGCCGCAACCCCAACCTCGGGTGCCGCACCGTACGGGTCGCCGGTTCGCCTCACGGCAACCTCGACGAGGTGACGGCGTCGGAGTCGTCAGTGCTCGTGCGGGGCTGGACCGTCGACGACGACGCCCCGACCGCGCCGCTCCAGGTTCGCATCTCGGTCGACGGCGCGGCGGTCGCCACCGTCACGGCGAACCGCAACCGGCCCGACGTCGCCCGCTCGTTCCCGGGCTCAGGTCCCGACCACGGATTCGAGGTCTCGGTACCCACCGGTTCGCTCACCGCCGGCGCGCACCAGCTGTGCGTCACCGCGGTGGGGATCGGAGCCGGTCCACCCCTACGCACCCTCGGCTGTCGCACGATCACCACGCTCTGAAGGGATCGTGACGGCCGTGACCCGAGCCTGAGCCAGGTTCGACCGAGTCCGAGTCAGGTTCGATCGAGTTCGAGTCAGGTTCGATCGAGTCCGAGCCAGATCTGAGACCGGCTGGCGTCGGTCGCCGTCGGTGGTGCGGTCTTCGCCCGGGTCACGACCCACTAACCTGCCCGGCTCATGGCAGAAGTTCGCGAATCCGACGTCATCTCCGGCGTGCACCACGTCACCCCCCAGGTCCACGGCGACGAACGCGGGTTCTTCGTCGAGACCTACCGCCGCTCGTGGTTCCCTCAGGGCCGGGAGATGATCCAGGGCAACCGTGGTGACCGCCAGGCCGGTGCCATCGTGGGGCTCCACTACCACCTGCACCAGGCCGACTACTGGTATGTCCCGTACGGCACCGCCCGGGTCGTCCTCCACGACCTGCGCACCGGTTCACCCACCGACGGCGCCACCCTCGAGCTCGACCTCGGCGTGCAGCCCGACGGCACCAACCCCCACCACGGCGTGTTCATCCCGCCCGGCGTCGCCCACGGCTTCGCCGCGCTCACCGACATGACCATCACCTACCTCGTCGACGGCTACTACAACCCCGCCGACGAACTGGGCGTGGCCTGGGACGACCCCGCCATCGCCGCCGACTGGGGCGTCGCCGATCCGGTCCTGTCCGATCGCGACCGCACCAACCCGCAGCGCAACGCCCTCGATCCGCAGTGGCAGCCCCACTACTCGCTGCGCACCTGATCGCACCACGAACCACCTGAACCACCTGTCCACCAGGGCACCGATCGCGGCGGGCCGGGATTCGGTGCCACCCCCCTCGACTGGGAGAATGACCGCACCATGAAGATCTTCGTCACCGGCGGTGCCGGTTTCATCGGCTCGAACTACGTCCGACAGGTGCTCGAGCACCACCCGGAGGACGAGGTCACCGTGTTCGACCTCCTCACCTACGCGGGCAACCTGTCCACGCTCGAGGACGTCGCCCACAACCCCAAGTTCAGCTTCATCCAGGGCGACATCTGCGATCGCGACGCCGTGCAGGCCGCGATGCAGGGACACGACCACGTCGTGCACTTCGCGGCCGAGAGCCACGTCGACCGGTCCATCGTCAGCCCCGACGAGTTCGTGCGCACGAACTGCGACGGCACCAACGTCATGTGCGACGTCGCCCGGCAGATCGGCGTCGAGCGCTTCCTGCACATCTCGACCGACGAGGTCTACGGGTCCATCGAGCAAGGGTCCTTCTTCGAGACCGACCGCCTCGGCCCGCGCTCGCCCTACAGTGCGTCGAAGGCCGGCTCCGACCTCATCGCCCTCTCCTACCAGGAGACCTACGGCCTGCCGGTCATCGTCACCCGGTCGTCGAACAACTACGGGCCGTGGCAGTACCCCGAGAAGGTCATCCCACTGTTCGCCACCAACCTGCTCGACGACAAGAAGGTCCCGCTCTACGGCGACGGCCTCAACGTGCGCGACTGGCTGTTCGTCGAGGACAACTGCGCCGGTGTCGACGCCGTGCTGCGTCACGGCGAGATCGGCGAGATCTACAACCTCGGCGGCGGCAACGAGATCACGAACAAGGAGCTCACCGAGCGCCTGCTGGCCATCAGCGGCATGGGCGACGAGATGATCGAGCACGTCGAGGACCGGCTCGGCCACGACCGCCGCTACTCCATCGACTGCACCAAGATCCGCTCGTTGGGCTGGGCCCCCGAGCGCGACCTCGAAGAGGGCCTGGAGCTCACCGCGCACTGGTACCGCGACAACCGCTGGTGGTGGGAACCCTTGAAAGGGTCGTGACGGACCCATTCGGGTGAGCTGCTGAAGACCGGTTTCGAGGAGACGGCTGACATGCGAGTACTGATCACGGGTGCGGGCGGGCAGGTCGGGCGTGAGCTCGTCGACGTGTTCGAGGCCGACGGCCACCACGAGGTCATCGCGGCCGACCGGTCCGTGCTCGACATCACCGACCGCGACGCGGTCCTGGGCGTCATCACCACCAACCGGCCCGACGCCATCGTGCACCCGGCCGCCTACACGGCGGTCGACAACTGCGAGTCCGACGTCGACGGTGCCTACGCCGTCAACGCCATGGGCACCCGCTCCATCGCCGACGGGGCCCGCCGAGTCGGTGCGCCCGTGTACTACGTGTCCACCGACTACGTGTTCGACGGCACCAAGGAAGGCCCCTACCTCGAGTGGGATGCCACCAACCCCCAGTCGGTGTACGGCGCCTCGAAGCTGGCGGGCGAGCGCGAGCTCGATCCCGGCTCCACGGTCATCCGCACCTCGTGGGTGTGCGGCTTCCACGGCGCCAACATGGTCAAGACCATCCTCCGGCTGTCGGGGGAGCACGAGAAGCTGTCGTTCGTGTCCGACCAGGTCGGTCACCCGACCTTCGCCGACGACCTCGCCGCGGCCATCAAGCGGCTCGTGATCGACCGGCGGCCCGGCGTCTTCCACGTGACCAACCAAGGTGCGGTCAGCTGGTACGACTTCGCCCGGGAGGTGCTGGCCGCATCGGGGCAGGATCCGGACCGGGTCAGCCCCATCCTGACCGCCGACTTCAACCCACCCCGGCCCGCACCCCGACCGGCCAACTCCGTGCTCGACAACGCCGCGCTCCGCCTCTCGGGCCTGCCGCTGCTGCCGGACTTCCGCGAAACCCTCGGCCGCCTGGTGCCCCGCATCCTGGCCTCCTGACATGGACGCCTGCGCGTTCAGGGGTGGTCGGTGGTGAAGCCGGTCCGGCTCGTCGTCCTCAACTACAACGGCGGCGACGACACCGTGCGCGCCGTCGACGCACTGCACCGGTTGGAGTGGCCGACCGACGAGCTCGAGGTCGTCGTCGTGGACAACGCGTCGACCGACGGATCGGTCGAGCGCATCCGGCACCTCTACCCGTCGGTCCGCACGATCCGGCTTCCCACCAACGACGGGTTCCCGGCCAACAACCTGGCCCTGCGCCACCTCACCGGCGTGCGCTACGTGGGGCTCGTCAACAACGACGCCTTCGTCGCCCCCGACTTCCTCGCCCCGCTCGTCGACGCGCTCGACGCCGATCCCGGTTTGGGTGCGGCGTCGCCGCTCATGGTGTTCGAGCGGCAGTTCGTCGACACCGAGCTGACGACCACGGCGGCCCTCGTCGGTCGCGGCGATCCTCGTGCCCTCGGGGTGAAGATCTCCGGTCTGCGCATCGACGGCGTCGACGTGTGGCGTCACGCGCAGATCCCGGTCGGTGGCTTCGGCGCGGAGACCTCGTCGTCGGAGCGGTACGAGTGGACGAGCGACCGGGCCGTGCTGCGGGTTCCCGTGGCACGCCACGCCGAGGTGCCGTCGAGCGTCGAGGTCTGCCTGTCGGCGGTGGGTCCCAAGCAGGTCACGGTCCGGAGCGGCACCGCCGAGACCACGCTGAGGGTCACCGACGACGCGGCCTGGTTCACCGTCGGGCTCGCCGGCGAACCGTACGACGTCGTGAACAACGCCGGGTCGCTGGTCTTCGCCAGCGGCTACGGCGCCGACCGCGGGTTCGGCGACCCACGGTCGGTGTGGGAAGGCCGCGAAGGCGACGAGGTGTTCGCCTGGTGCGGGGGTGCGGTGGTCCTGCGTCCCGAGTACCTGGCCGACGTCGGCCTGTTCGACGAGCGGTTCTTCCTCTACTACGAGGACACCGACCTGTCGTGGCGTGGGCAGGGGAGAGGCTGGCGTTACCGGTTCGTACCCGACTCGGTCGTCTTCCACCTGCACGCGGCGACGAGCGTGGAGGGATCGGCCCGGTTCTCCTACTTCACCGAGCGCAACCGGCTCCTCATGGTGTCGAAGAACGCGCCGTGTTCGACGGTCCTCGGTGCGCTGCGGTCGTACCGGCGCGAGACCTACGACGCGTTCCGTCGCGACGTGCTGACCGCGGTCCTCCGTCGCCGACGTCCCAACGCCGTGCCGGTGCGGCGACGGGTGCGGGCACTGCTGGGCTTCGTGCGCCTCGCTCCACGCGTCGTGCCGTCGCGCCGGTCCATCCGCCGCCGCCAGCTGGTCGATGACGTCGAGGTGCTGGCCCGGCTCGAGGCACCCGAACGGTGAGCGGTCCGCTCCCACAGGTCGCGGAGTGACGGCCGCCTCGGTCGAACCCGCGGTCGTGCCGTCCAACGACCGGTCCTGGGTCGACGCTGGCCGGCGACCGGCGGCGATCACCTTCGCCGTCTTCGCCGTCGCCGCGGTCGTCCACTACCTCGTGATCGGCCGTCGCCAGTGGTTCTACTCGGACGAGTGGGACCTGATCGTCACCCGAAGCGCGACGGATCCCGACGACCTCTTCCGGCCCCACAACGGCCACTGGGTCCTGGTCCCGACGGTGCTGTACCGGTTCTTGTTCCGGGTCTTCGGACTGACCAGCTACCTGCCGTACCAGGTGCCCGTCGTGCTGGCCTTCGTGACGAGCGGCGCCTCCTTGCGCGCCATCGTTGGTCGGGCGGGAGCCGGGCCGTGGGTGGCCACGCTCGTCGGCGCGCTGTTCCTCACCCTTGGTTCGGGCATCGAGAACATCGTGTTCGGCTTCCAGATCTCGCTGGTGGGCTCGGTCGCGTTCGGGCTCGGCGCGCTCGTGCTCGTGGACGGCGATCGACGCGCTCGTCCCCTCGCCGGCCGTGGGGTGCTGGCCCGGTGGTGGACGATCGGCGACACGGGGGCTCTGGTGTGCGCCGCTCTGGCCCTGCTGTGCTCGGGCATGGGCATCACGATGGTTGCCGTGGCCGCTCTCGTCGTGGTGGTGCGCCGGGGGTGGCTGCCGGCGGTGCTCTTCACGGTGCCGCTCGCCGCCATGCAGATCGCGTGGACGCTGTGGTACGACGCGGGCGACGCCCGGCCCGGGTCGCTCGGTTCCGTCGTGCGGTTCGTGCTCGTCGGCCTGGACGAGACGGCAAAGGACCTGAGCCAGCTCGGCACGGTCGGGGTGGTCGTGGTCGTGGTGCTGCTCGTCGGGGGTGGCGTGCTGCGGTTCACCCAGGACCGGCCCTCGTCGGCTGCCGGGTCGACGGACCCGGTCGGTGCCGGGACCCGTGCCGAAGGATCGGAGTCGCGAGGGTGGCGCGCCACCGTGGACGATCTGGCCGTGCCCCTGGCGTTGGTCGTCGGCGTGGTCGGGCTGCTCGTGTTCGCGGCCATCGGGCGGGCCGGTCCGTTCGGCCCCGAGAGCGGACGAGCGGAGCGGTACACGATGGTGGCCGTCGCGTTCCTGCTGCCGATGCTCGGCGTCGCCGTCGACGCCATCTGTCGCCGATCAACGCCGGTCGGAGTGCTCGCCCTCGCCGTGCTCGTGATCGGCGCGCCGTTGAACGTGGCGGTCGGGCTCGACTCGATAGAACGTCGCGACGGGGCGGTCGAGCGAACGCGCTCGATCCTGCTCGCGCTGACCGCCGACCCCCGTTTCGACTCGGCTCGCGACGACCAGCACCCGATGCCCGGTGCGGGCATGGCTCCGCTGGTCACCGTCGGTTGGCTTCGCCAGGCTGTGGACGAGGGCTGGATCGAGGTGCCGGCGACGGTCGAGCCCATCGTGGCGGCCGAGGCGGGCTTCCGCCTGCTCATCGACCAGACCGTGGACCGCAGCGGCGGTCCGGCGGGAGCGTGCACCGAGCTGCCCCCGGCGGGAGCGGCGCCGCTGGTGGTGACGGTCGAGGCGGGCGACGTCCTCGAGATCGCCGGGGGTCTCGTGACGGTGACCGCGGCCGATCCGGGTGCACCGCCCATCGCCTTGAACTACAACCCGAACCGCGGCACCGACCTCGTGATCCGCGACGGTCCCACGCAGCTCGCGCTGACCTCGACCGGGGTCAACGGCCCCGGCGAGCTGTGCGCATCACCGTGAGGTCCGGGACAGAGCAGCGCTCCGATTGCTTCCGGGTGCGTCGATCTCCTCATCGCTGACGAATGGCCCCGCCGGCGCGATCACATCCCGACGGCTGGACCGTCCCTGGCGGTCGCGCCTTCGATCGCTGGTCCCCGCCCGGGCTCAGGAGACGACGGCGATGGCGACCAGGACCGCGGCCAGGGCGAGCCACAGGCCGACCGTCCACGAGAGCAGCACCACGGTCTGGCTGTGGAGCTTGGTCTCGAGCTTCGCGTCGATGGTGGCATCGATGGTCGACGCCAGATTCTCGAACCGCTCGTCGAGCGTCGCGAACCGCTCGTCGGTGCGTGTCGTGAGCGCGTCGATCCTGGCGTCGAGGATGGCGAACCTGGCGTCGGTGCTCGCCTTGAGCTCGGCCAGGTCGGCCCGGATCTGCACGTGCAGGTTGTGCAGCGCGGCATCCATCTGGGGATGGGTGACCGCTCGGTGCGGAGCGAGGTTCTCGGACAACGCCATGGCGACCTCCTCACCGTGGGACTCGGTGAACGCGTTGAGCATGCGATGACGGCGGGTGGTGGGGTCGGACACGGAGCTCCCTCGGATCGTGGGACCGATCGTCGGGAGTGACCAGGCCCACTCCGATGCCACCAGCGAGGCTACCCCCACCCGGTGACCGTAGAGCCAGGAATATGGGGGGCCGACGGCGATCGGTATGCTGTGTCGCCCCCTGCTCGCCGGCGTCGTCGTGCCGCGTTGGAGAACCACCCCTTTCGTGAAATCCCTCATCGAGATCTGGACGTACCGGAACCTCATCTGGAACCTCTCGCAACGAGAGCTTCGGTCGCGGTACAAGAAGAGCCTCCTCGGGTGGCTCTGGTCGCTCATCAACCCGGCGGCCATGCTCGGCATCTACACGTTGGTGTTCGGCTTGTTCCTCAAGCAGACGCCGCCTCCTTCGGGGAGTGGGAACGCCAGCGTGTACGCCATGTACCTGTTCGCCGGCCTCGTGGTGTGGAACTTCTTCAGCTCGACGGTCAACGGCGCCATCATGGCTCTTCAGACCTCGGGTGGCCTGCTCAACAAGGTGTACTTCCCGCCCGCGGCTCCGGCCATCGCCAACACCTTCACGACGCTGCTCCAGTTCTTCATCGAGAGCGCCATCTTGATGCTGATCATGGTCGTGCTCGGCAACTTCGGCGTCACCTTCCTGCTGTTCCCGTTGTTGGCCGTCTGCCTCACCTTCTTCTCGCTCGGACTCGGGTTGTTCCTCAGCGTGTTCAACGTGCGGTTCCGCGACGTGAGCTACCTCGTGGGCATCGCCATGCAGCTGCTGTTCTACGCCACGCCGATCATCTACCCGCTGGCCCTCGTGAAGTCGAACGCCCCGACGGCGGTATTCAACATGGTGCGGTTCAACCCGTTGACCCAGTTCGTCGAATGGGCACGCGACGCCTACTACCTCCTGGTGTGGCCGGCGTGGCCATCGCTGGTCGGCACGGTCGCTGCCTCGCTCATCTCGTTCGCCTTCGGATGGTGGGTCTTCACGGTGAAGACCAAGGACATCGCGGAGGAGCTATGACCGAGATCGCCATCAAGGTCGATGATGTGTCCAAGCGCTTCCGCGTCTACAAGGAACGTCCCGACAGCCTCAAGGAGCGCGTCACGTCGCTCCACCGCATCCGCCACGAGGACTTCTGGGCGCTCCAGAACGTGTCGCTCGAGGTGCCCAAGGGCTGCGTGTACGGCCTCGTCGGGCACAACGGCTCGGGCAAGTCGAGCCTGCTGCGCATCATGGCGGGCATCCACCGGCCGACCAGCGGCACCGTCACGACCGACGGTCGCATCTCGGCGTTGCTCGAGCTCGGCGCCGGGTTCCACCCCGACCTCAGCGGGCGCGAGAACGTGTACCTCAACTCGGCCATCCTGGGTCTGTCCAAGAAGGAGACCGACCGGCTCTACGACCAGATCGTGGAGTTCTCCGGCATCTCCGAGTTCATGGACACGCCGGTCAAGCACTACTCGTCGGGCATGTACGTGCGTCTCGGCTTCTCGGTGGCCGTGCACGTCGAACCGCAGATCCTCATCATCGACGAGGTCATCGCGGTGGGCGATGAGGAGTTCCAGCGGCGCTGCTTCGAGCACCTCAACAAGCTGCGCCGCCAGGGCGCCACCATCGTGATGGTCACCCACGGCCTGGGTTTCGTGTCCTCGCTGTGCGACGAGGCGACGTGGCTCGATCACGGACACGTGCTCGGCCAGGGCCCCGCCGGCAAGGTCGTGCGCAAGTACATGTCGTTGGTCAACGAGCAGGAGGTCGAGCGCCTCGAGCACGAGGCGGCCGAGGCGGCCGACGTGAGCGACGAGATCGTGGCCGAGCGCCGTCACGGCGCCATCGCCTCCATCGAGGGCATGGACTACCTCGATGGGGACGACGAACACGTCGCCGTGGCCACCGTGTTGAAGCCGTTCACGTTCCGCATCCGGTTCAACACGTCCAAGCCCATCCGGACCCCGCTGATCTCGTTCGCGTTGTTCACCGAGGGCGGGCTCGCCATCTCCCATCCGGGCATGCGGTTCAAGAACGACACGTCACCGGTCATCGAGGGCGATGGCTACGTCGACTTCCACGTCCCACGCTTCCCGCTCGCCCCGGGTCTCTACACCATCAACGTGGCGATGCACGACCGGCCGGGCGGCAGCGTGCTCGACCGCAAGGACGACGCGTACCAGCTCCACGTCCAGCCCGGTGAGAAGGGCATGTGGGGCATGGTCGACCTCAACGGCGAGTGGAGCAAGGTGCACGCCACCGAAGTCGACGAAGCGCGCCTCGACGACTGACCGCCGACCGGTCCACGACCCGTCCCGCTGACGCGTCTCGCTGACGCGTCTCGCTGACGCGTCTCGCTGACGCGTCTCGCTGACGCGTCTCGCTGACCCGTCTCGCTCGTCATCGGCCGAACGACCAACGGTGTCGAGACCGCCCCGAGAACGCGGCGACCTCACGGGGCCTCGGCGGTGAGTGCGCACTACCGTTGCTGTCATGGACTTCGGGGGTTTCCATCGACACGACCTGCCGGCGCGCATCGCGGCAGGCGCCGGAACCATGGCGTCATCTGACGTGGCCCGGCTGGGACCGCTGGCGCTGCGGTTGACCGACACCGGTGAGACGTTCACCTACCTGCCCGAGCGCGCCACCATCTCGATCGTCGAAGGCGACGCCGAGGCCCGGTGCGTGGTCGAGATCGACCAGGACAGCTTCGACGGGCTGATGCTCGACCTCGACTCCGTGTCCGGTCTCCTGTACTCGGGCCGCGCCACCAAGGTCCGCGGCAACCCGCTGCGCTTCATCGAATGGGAGCCCGGACTGCGGGCGTTGTGGCACGGCATCCCGATCTTCGACGTGCACAACCCACCGGTGCTCCTCGATCTCGACGGATCCGAGCTGGATCCGGCCCGTTCGTTCACCCTGGACGAGATCGACGAGGACCCCGCGCCCGCAGCGCACTTCCTGCGCACCGCGGGCTACCTGCACGTCCGTGACGTCTTCGGTTCGGATGAGGTGACCGCGATGCTGGCCGCGAGCGCGAAGGTCGAGTCCGAAGCCGACCCCCACGACAAGGGCTCCTGGTGGACCAAGACCGCCGGTGGCGAGTCGATCGTGTGTCGGGTTCTCGAAGCGGCGCACGAGCCCGCGTTCAGCCAGACGGCGAGCGACCCGCGGCTGGCGCGCATCGTCGCGCTGAGCGACCACGACCTCGTCGCCAACGACCAGCTCGGCAACGAGTCGGTCACGGTCCTGTGGAAGCGGCCCGACACCACCGAGGGGCTCGCCGACCTACCGTGGCACCGCGACTGCGGCATGGGGGGTCACGGCCGCATCTGCCCGCGCGTCGTGGCCACCATCTGCCTGACCACGGGCACCGCCGAAGCGGGAGAGCTGCGGGTCATCCCCGGATCGCATCGCGGTTCGTTCCACTTCATCGACGGCACCCATCCCGATGCGCCGAAGGGCGTCGCGGTGGCCACGACGGCAGGCGACGTGTCGATCCACTACTCCGACGTGGCCCACGTGTCGCTCCCGCCCACCTCGCCGGCGGGGCCGCACCGCATCAGCGCGCTCGTCGACTTCGGACCGGGGGATCTGACCCGCCACCGGGGCGAAGGCCGCTACAACGACGCGCTGTTCGACCAGGCCGAAGGCGGCCGCGTCGCCCACCTCCGCGACCAGATCACCTGATCACCTGATCACCTGATCACCTGATCACCCAGAGCTCACGCCAGAACGATGCAAGGTTGGCGTGTTGCGGCCTCAGCCGCGCAGCTGGCGGCTTCGGCCCCGTGCCCAGCCGAGGGACTTGCGGGTGAGGTGGACCGCTCCGCCCTGCTCGTAGGCGTGCTTGACGTGGGCGAGCTTGACCCCGACGGCGTCGCGGAGCAGATCGAGGAACCCGGGGACGACCGGCGGGTCGACCACGGGCTGGCGGAGCAGGACGTCGGGGGTGCGCTGCGCGGTGCGGCAGAACTCGACCAGCGGGTCGAGCACGGAGGTCCAGCGGAAGTCCTGCGTGATCGCCTCGATGTTGGTGCGGCACTCGGCGGCCAGCTCCTCGTCGGTGAGCAGGCGGTACATGGCGTCTTCGAGGGCGTCGACGTCCTGGGCGGGAACCGCAAGGCCGAGGCGGCGCTCGTGGATCAGCTCGCCGAGCGTGTCGCCGTCAGTGCTCACCGTCGGCAGCGTGGTCCAGAAGTAGTCGAGCACCCGGGTGCGGAACGAGTACCGGGTCTCGATGTGGTCGAGGTGGGTCGTGACGCCGATGTCGGCGTCGAGCAGGTAGTTCTGGCGCTCGTCGTAGGCCACCCAGCCCTCGTTGAAGAACACGTGGGTGTTCGTGAGGCCGAGGTCCTCGGACAGCACTCGCGCCTCGTGGGCGACGCGCATGGCGGGCACATCCGGGTTGGGGTGCTTGGTGCCCAGGAAGTAGAGCCGCACGTTGGGGACGCGGGTGCGGAGCTTGTCGATCGCCTTGATGAGCGTGAGCGGGTCGAACCAGTTGTAGATGCCGCCACCCCACACGATGACCTTGTCGTCGTCGGAGATGCCGGGCGTGACGCCGCGTATGCCGGGTCCGGTGCGCACCGGTGGCTCGTCGGGCACACCGAACGGGACGGTGGCGAGCAGGTCCTTGAGGGTCTCGTCACGGTCGTAGTTGACCGGGTTGATGCGCTGCATGGCCGACAGCTGGCCGATCCACAGGTCGCGCTGCTTCTCGCTGGCGCACATGAAGAAGTCGCCGCGCTGGAGCTGATCGTTGAGGACCCGCACGTTCTGGCCGATGGCACGGGTGCGGTCGTCGAGCGAGTGCTCGCGCAGCTGCTCGAGCAGCTCGAGGTGGAACGGGTCGTAGATGTCGACCACGATCACCTTGTTGGAGTCGCGCAGGAACGGCTTCTCGTGCAGGAGCAGACCCTGGAAGACGATGACGTCGGCCCACCGCTCGATGTCGACCCAGTCGTCGGCCGTGGCGTTGCCGATGCACTCGAAGTCGGGGTGCCAGACCGTGACCGGTTGCTTGCTGACCAGCTTGACGTCGTGCTCGCGGGACAGGACCTTGGCCATGTTCCACACCCGGATGGCCGGACCGGCCATCTGCTCGCTGAGGATGTCGTCGGTGTTGATGGCTATGCGGCGCCGCTGGGAGAACACCTCGTCGACCTTGAACGCCTCGACGACGTCGGTGAATGCCTGGAGGTACTCGGGGTTGCCGATGTTGGGGTTCAGCGGCAGGTTGAACAGCCGGGTGATCTCCTTGTCGCCCCGGACCCGTCGGCCCTGCAGCTGGTCGCGGGTCTCGGTGAGGCTCGGAAGGTCCTCGATGAACGAATCGAGCGCCGCGGTGGCCGCCATGGAGTACTTCGATGTCTCGCCGAGCTCGACGTCGTCGAGCAGGGGCCCAGCACCCAGGTCGAGCTCATGGCGGTCGACGTTGCCCAGGGCGGTACCTCGGCGGACGGTGAGCAACAGCGTCGGGGCGAGCACCTTGGCCAGGTTCTCGTCGTCGTAGTTCTTGTAGATCATGTAGATCGCGTTGCGGCTGAGCAGGTAGTGCTCGTACCAGGGCCCGATCGAGCGCATCGTGACGTGGTGCTTGTGGAAGGCGAGCGACTGGGGCAGGTAGCGCACCCGGTAGCCGAGCAGCCACAGCCGCCAGCCGAGATCGACGTCCTCGAAGAACATGAAGAACCGCTCGTCGAAACCGCCGACCTCCTCGTAGATCGCGGTGGGCATCACGAGGGCGGCGCCGCTGGCGAACAGCACGTCGGCCGGTTCGTCGAACGCGGCCGAGTCGGCGAGGCCGGCGTGGCGCTTGTAGCCCTGACCGTCGAAGCTCATGCCGACGGCACCGAAGTCGATCTCGTGGCCTTCCCAGTCGAGCACCTTCGACGCGATGGCGCCGATGGTGGAGTCGCGCTCGAGCTCGTCGACCGCGGCGCGGATCCAGTTGCGGTCGGGACGGGCGTCGGGGTTCAAGAACGCGACGTAGGTGCCGGTGGCCACCTCGACGCCCTTGTTGCAGCCTCCGGCGAACCCGGAGTTGGTGTCGGCGGCGATGATGGTGGCGTCGGGGGCCCCCGCGGTGAGCAGCTCGACGCTGCCGTCGCCCGACGCGTTGTCGACGACGACGACTTGCAGGTCCTCGGGTGGCCAATCGAGCTCACGGAGTGCGGCGATGGCCTCGAGCACGTGCTCGGCAGCCCGGTAGTTGACGATGATCACCGAAACGGTACGGGGGGACACGCGGCTCGACGCTAGCAGCCAAGGCCCCTGGCGAAGGGCCGGCCAGCGGCCGAGAGTGGGGCCGGCCAGCGGCCGAGAGTGGGGCCGGCCCGCGGCCGAGAGTGGGGCCGGCCCGCGGCCGAGAGTGGGGCCGGCCAGCGGCCGAGAGTGGGGCCGGCCAGCGGCGGGGAGTTGCCGTTGTGGGCGACCCAG
>CAZALT010000021.1:23301-28887 GCA_964485515.1 uncultured Rhabdothermincola sp.
GCGGCCGAGAGTGGGGCCGGCCAGCGGCGGGGAGTTGCCGTTGTGGGCGACCCAGTAGGCTCGCCGCCTGTGAACGACCGCGGATCTGACCGGTTCTCGCTGGATGTGGTCATCGTCGGCGGCTGCGGCCACGTCGGGCTCCCTCTCGGCCTCGCCCTGGCCGAGCGCGGGCTCACCGTCACCGCGTTCGACATCGCCCAGCCCGTGGTCGACCAGGTGCTCGGCGCCACCATGCCCTTCGACGAGCCAGATGGCCCGGAGATGCTGGCCAAGGCGCTCGGCAGCGGTCGCTTCTCGGCCACCACCGATCCCGCGGTGGCGTCGCAGGCCGAGGTGATCGTCGTCGTCATCGGCACGCCGGTCGACGAGCACCAGAACCCGGATCCCGACGCCGTGCGTCGCGCCATCGCGGAGATCGCCGACCACCTGCGCGACGGGCAGCTCCTCGTGCTGCGCAGCACGGTGTACCCCGGCGTCACCCGGCTCGTCGAGCGGTACGTGGCGAGCCTCGGCCGCGATATCGACATCGCGTTCTGCCCGGAGCGCATCGCCGAAGGCAAAGCCTTCACCGAGTTGTACGAGCTGCCCCAGATCGTGTCGGGCTGCACCCCCAGCGCCGTCGATCGAGCGTCAAAGCTCTTCTCCACGCTCACGAGCGAGCTCGTCGAGGTCGACCCAGAAGAAGCTGAGCTGGCCAAGCTGTTCACCAACTCCTGGCGCTACATCAAGTTCGCGGCGGCGAACCAGTTCTACATGGTGGCCAACAACTACGGCCTCGACTACGAACGCATCCGCGATGCCATCCGCCATGACTACCCCCGGGCCGCCGATCTGCCCGGGGCGGGGTTCGCCGCCGGGCCGTGCCTCTACAAGGACACGGCCCAGCTGGCCGCGTTCAACAGCAACAACTTCCCGCTGGGCAACGCGTCGATGTTGGTCAACGAAGGCCTGCCTCTCTACCTCGTCGCCCGGCTCCAGGAGCGATTCGACCTCGCGTCGCTCACGGTCGGGATCGTCGGCATGGCGTTCAAGGGGGACAGCGACGACATCCGATCGAGCCTGGCCTACAAGCTGCGGCGCATCCTGCGGTTCAAGGCCGCCGAGGTGCTGTGCACCGATCCCCACGTCACGGTCGACCCCCTCCTCGAACCCTTGGAGACGGTGCTCGAACGATCCGACATCGTGATCATCGGCGCGCCGCACACGGCCTACGTCTCGCTCGCCACCAACCCCGACCTCGTCGCCCTCACCGGCGACGCGCCCGTGATCGACGTGTGGAACCTGCTCGGTCGGGGCGTCCGGGTGTGAGCCCGCGGGTCTCCATCGTCATCCCCGCCTACGACGAGGGCGCCGACATCGTCCCCGTGCTCGATCGACTGTTCGAAGCGGTCACCCTCGCGTGCGAGGTCCGGGTGGTGTACGACTCGCCCGACGACACGACCGCGCCGGTCGTCGAGGCCTACGCCGAGAAGGAGCCTCGCCTCGTGCCGACGCTCAACACCTACGGACGCGGCCCCGCTCAGGCGATCAGGTTCGGAATCGACGCGGCATCGGCTCCTGTCGCCGTGGTCACCATGGCCGACGGGTGCGATGACCCGATGCAGATCGATGTCCTCACCCGGTTGGTCGAGCGCGGGGTGGTCGTCGCGGCCGCCTCTCGCTACATGCGCGGCGGTCAGCAGGTGGGTGGTCCGTGGCTCAAGAGCGCCATGTCCGGTCTCGCCGGTCGCAGCCTGTACTGGTTCGGTCGGGTCGGCACCCACGACGCCACCAACTCGTTCAAGGCGTACTCGGTCGACTTCGTCCGCCAGGTGGGCATCGAGAGCGACAAGGGCTTCGAGATCGGCATCGAGCTGGTGGCCAAGGCCCGCCGTGCCCGGCTGCCCGTGGCGGAGATCCCGACGATCTGGCTCGACCGCACGTTTGGCGTGTCCAACTTCCAGATGCAGGCGTGGCTCACGCGCTACCTGCGCTGGTACCTCTACGCCTTCGGCCCCGAGATCCACCTCCCGTCGTCACCGGGTCCCGGTACCTGACCCCGCACGGGCACGGCGGTTCCAGGACCCGGAGTCCCGGGACCCGACCTGACCTGACCTGACCTGACCTGACCACGACTTCTCACCACGACAAAGGATCATCAGCACCCATGAGCAACGTCCTCATCACCGGCTCCTCGGGCTTCATCGGCGGCTATGTCGTCGAGGAGCTGCTGTCGCGGGGCCACACCGTGGTGGGCGTCGACAACTTCTCGAAGTACGGACGCGTCACCAAGAGCTACGACTCGAACCCCGGCTACACCCTCGTCGAGGGCGATGCCCGCGACGTCGACCTCATGACCGAGCTGGCCAGCGACGTCGATCACCTCATCGCCGGTGCGGCGATGATCGGCGGCATCTCGTACTTCCACGCCTACGCCTACGACCTGCTCGCCACCAACGAGCGAATCATGGCTGCCACCTGCGACGCGGCCATCAGGGCGCATCGTCAGGGCCGCCTCCAGAAGGTCACCTACCTGTCGTCGTCGATGGTCTTCGAGTCGGCCGACAGCTGGCCGTCCTTCGAGGGCCAGGAGCGCGAGATCCCGCCGCCCCTGTCCTCTTACGGGTTCCAGAAGCTGGCCGTCGAGTACTACGCCCGCTCGGCGTGGGAGCAGTACGAGCTGCCCTACACGATCGTCCGGCCGTTCAACTGCGTCGGGGTCGGCGAGGGCCGCGCCCTCGGCGAGGTCGAGGTCCTGTCGGGCAACGTGCAGCTGGCCATGAGCCACGTCGTGCCCGACCTCGTGCAGAAGGTCCTGAAGGGCCAGGATCCGCTGCACATCCTCGGTGAGGGCAACCAGGTCCGGCACTACACCTACGGCGGCGACCTGGCCAAGGGCATCGTCGATGCCATGGAGCACCCCGACGCCCGCAACGAGGACTTCAACATCTCCACGGCCGAATCGACCACGGTGCGCGATCTTGCCGAGGTCATCTGGCGCAAGATCAAGGGACCCGACGTCGCGCTGTCGCTCGTGAGCGACGAGGCCTACGAGTACGACGTGCAGAAGCGCGTGCCCGCCGTCGACAAGGCCAAGAAGGTCCTCGGCTACGAGGCCACCACGTCGCTCGACGAGATGCTCGACGAGGTCATCCCGTGGATCGCCGCCGCCATCGACGAGGGCCGCATCTGATGGATGCCGTGTCGTGACGGGCTTCATCGACTACCCGCGGCTCTACGAGTTCCGTTTCCGGGACGTCGACCAGGCCGCGAAGCAGGCGGTGTGGACCGAGATCGCTGCCCACGTCTACGCCGCGATGGGCTCGCCGGCACGGGTGCTCGACCCGGCGTCGGGCCGCGGCGAGTTCCTCAACGCCGTGTCGGCGACCGAACGGTGGGCGGTCGACGCCGTCGACCAGCGCCGGTTCCTCGATCCGGACGTGCACTCGTCGGTCTCGGACATCTTCGAGGCCGACCTCCCGCCCGGCCACTTCGACGGCGTGTTCGCGTCCAACCTGCTCGAGCACTTCTCGAGCCAGGAGGACGTCGCCCGGTTCCTCGTCCACATGCGGGAGGTCATGGCGCCCGGCGGGCGCATCGCCATCCTCGGTCCGAACTTCAAGTACTGCGCCAAGGAGTACTTCGACTGCGCCGACCACACGCTGGCGCTCACCCACGTGGCGGTCGAGGAGCACCTCTACGCGGCTGGGTTCGAGATCGACCGGGTCGTGCCTCGCTTCCTCCCGTTCTCGTTCCGGGGGATCTTGCCCCCGTCGCCCGTGCTCACCAGGATCTACCTCCAGAACCGGTGGGCGTGGCCGATCCTCGGCAAGCAGTTCCTGGTGGTCGCCCGCAAGCCGGCCGCCGGTTAGCGGCCGACCGTCCGTCCGACCTGGGGGTCGTGCGTAGCCGTCTCGGCGCCGATTCGGCGGCGAGGGAGGCAGATCCCCGTCCACGCACCCCACGCCGCGGCGAGCACGATGGCCGCCACCAGCAGGATCCTGGTGCTGACGACGGGGATCCACTGCGGCTCGGTGAGGTAGTCGAGAGCGTCGGATCGAGTGCCCGTGCCGTAGCGCCGCGCGTTCACGACGTGGGCGATCACGAGACCCACCGCGGTGAACATGGCGATGACGATGCGGCCGATGAGCGGGGCCCAGTGGTTGAGCACCGCGGACCGTCTCCGAGGGAGCTGTGTGGCGAGGATGCAGCCTGCCACCAGGAGCAGGCCGACCGCGAACGGATACTGGTACCGGCCCGACCAGATGTAGCCGTACTTGGCCGCGTTGGTGACCTGGGACATCGGGGGCAGCATCACCGCCGCGCCCGTCGTCACGACCAAGGCGACCCGCTGGCGGGCCGTGCCCAGCGCGAACGCGGCGACGACCAGCGCGATGGCGACACCGATCCAGATCTTCCACAGCGCGCCCGGGAGGGCCGCGTCGAGCCAGCCGAAGACGCCGACCATCTGACGGGCGAGGACGGCCTGCTGTTCGAAGGTGTGCAGGACGATGTCGCCCGTCGTGAGCCCGGGCACCGGAACACCCATCAGCACCGAACCGCTCTTGGCCCAGACGATCCAGGCCCCGATCGCCACGGCGCAGGCCGTCACCACCGCGGCGCACACCCGGACTGGGCGTTGAGCGAGCAGGAACCGCAGAGCGGAGGTCGTGGCGAGCAGGGTGAGGCAGCAGACCGTGATGACGGCCATCACCACGATCCCGGACGGTCGCACGGCGATCAGCGTGGTGGCCGCCACCGTGAACGCGATCAACGACGACCGGTGCAGCGCGGGAGCGTTCGCGTCGTCCGCTGCGCCCTCGAGCTCCAGGTCGTCGTCGCGGTCCTGGCCGTGACGCCGTGCGCCGGTCGCCTCGCGGAGCAGGGCGATGGCGGTGAGCCACGTCGCGAAGCTCGCAGCCATCTCGGTCCCGGTCGGGTTCACGATGGAAGCCATGTGGATCACCATCGGCGTGACGGCCAGCGCGGCCACCGACACGAGGATCGGCCCACCGGTTCGACGGGCAGACACGAGCCCCAGTGCCAAGAGCGCCGAGGCCATCGCCGCGGACATGAGGCGCATGACGAAGACGCCCTGAGACGCCGGGAGCACGAGCGACGGCAGACCGACGATCAGGTAGTACACGGGCGGGTAGCTGGCGACGTAGGTCGACGCCGAGCTCGTCGACTGGTCGTCGGAGAGCTCCTCGCGGCACGACGCCGAGATCTGCGGGTGGAAGGCGTAGCAGTCGGGCTGGGTGAGCACCTCGGCATAGGACTGCGGAACGGTGACCGGGTAGTCGATCGAGTTCGGCGCGCCCGGTCCCGGGCTCGGCGTCTCGGTCATGGCGCCCCCCAGGCTGCCGTGGACCGCTCCGGCGGCGCGGATCACATGGACCGGTTCGTCGGCACCGGACCCGATCGGCGAACCGAAGGCGAAGACCGCGGCGAGCAGCAAGACGATGACCCCCGTGATGAGCCCGAAGCGCCGGTCGCTGAGAGAGGGGAGGCGGCGACGAGGGGAGGGTGCCGGTTGCGGGGCGTGCTGCACCTCGACGCCGCCGGGTGGTCGCGTCGTCATGGGGTCGTCGTCATGGGGTCGTCGTC
>CAZALT010000021.1:28987-30557 GCA_964485515.1 uncultured Rhabdothermincola sp.
GTCGGCCCGGTCGGCCCGGTCGGCCCGGTCGGCCCGGTCACGGCTGAAGGCATCGAGCAGTCGACGCGTGGCGGAGCCCGGCGAGCGCAGGCCCTCGGCGACCTCGGCCTCGGCGGCGGGGAGGGCGGCCCGCACGGTGGGATCGGCCGTGAACCGGTCGACGAGCGCGTCGCGCACCTCGCTCCACATCCACGCAACCGATTGCCGGGACCGCGCCGCGGCGAGCTCGCCCGAATCGGTGACCGCGAGGCGGAACCGCAGCACGGCGTCCCACGCCTCGGCGATGCCGGTGCCGTCGAGGGAGGAGCAGAGGAGCACCTCGGTGGACCACGCCTCCCAACGGGGGCGGAGAAGGTGGACGGCGTTCTTGTAGTCGGCTGATGATCGACCGGCGGCCGGTTTGAGGTCGCCGTCGGCCTTGTTGACCACGATGAGGTCGGCGAGCTCCATGATCCCCCGCTTGATGCCCTGGAGGTCGTCGCCACCGCCCGGTGATGTGAGCAGGACGAACAGGTCGGCCATGTCGGCCACGGCGACCTCGCTCTGACCGACGCCGATCGTCTCGACGATGATCACGTCGAAGCCGGCGGCCTCGCACAGCAGCATGGCTTCGCGGCTTCGGCGGGCGACCCCGCCAAGGTGACCGCCGCCGGGGGAGGGACGGATGAACGCGTCGTCCTCCCGGGACAGCTCGACCATGCGGGTCTTGTCCCCGAGGATCGAACCGCCCGTGCGTCGGCTGGACGGGTCGACGGCGAGCACCGCGACGCGGAGCCCCTGCGCGATGAGGTGCATCCCGAACGCTTCGATGAACGTCGACTTGCCGGCGCCGGGGGGCCCGCTGATGCCGATCCGGGTGGCCTGACCGGTGTCGGCCATGAGGGCGTCGATGACCGCTTCGGCCTGGAGACGATGGTCGGTGCGGGTCGACTCGACGAGCGTGATCGCCTTGGCGAGCGACCGCCGTTCGCCGGCGCGCACGCCGTTGACGAGAGCAGCTACCAGCGGGTCGTCGGCGTCGTCGAGGTCGGCAGCAGTCACGTCGTCAGTCTCTCCTCCGTCCCCCCGGCTGCGGGGGATCGGGCCGCGCACTCCCGAAATTGGCGGAGAGCCTGGCCGTGTTCACCGATCCCTCCGCCAATTTGGGGGTCGGGGTGGGTGGGTGGGGTTAGTCGGAGCGGCGGGCCGACACCAGATCGAGGACCTTGCGGGCCGCGGTCGGGATGTTGGTGCCCGGACCGAAGATGGCGTCGACGCCGGCCTCCTCGAGCATGGGGTAGTCCTGGGGAGGGATGACGCCACCCGCGACCACGACCACATCGCCCGCTCCGGCCTTGTCGAGCTCCTCGATGAGCTGGGGGATGAGCGTCTTGTGCCCTGCGGCCTGGCTCGACACGCCGATGACGTGCACGTCGTGCTCCACCGCGTCGCGCGCCGCCTCGGCCGGGGTCTGGAACAGCGGGCCGACGTCGACGTCGAAGCCGAGGTCGGCGAAAGCCGTGGCGATGACCTTGGCGCCGCGGTCGTGGCCGTCCTGGCCCATCTTCACCACGAGCATGCGGGGCCGGCG
>CAZALT010000022.1:0-30265 GCA_964485515.1 uncultured Rhabdothermincola sp.
GGCTAGGAGATGCGCTTGGCGAAGCCTGACCCCTTCGCCGACGAAGCGTTCGGCGCGGCAATGGTCGTGCTGAGCGTTCACCACTGGACGGACTACGAGGCTGGACTGGCCGAGCTGCGTCGGGTCTGCCTCGGACCGATCGTCATACTGACCTTCGATGCTGCGGTGCACGACACCCAGTGGGTCGTGACGGACTACCTACCCGAGATGGCAGATCTCCACCGCAACGTGCCGTCACCGCGCGATATCGCAGCGACGCTCGGAGGCGATGCCACCGTGTCGACCGTTCCGGTCCCCCACGACTGCCAGGACGGCTTCTGCCATGCGTGGTGGCGCCGGCCGCACGCATACCTCGACCCAGACGTCCGGGCTGGCATCTCCGGCATCGCCCGACTTCCCGAGTCGGTCGTCCTGCCAGCCATGGAACGGCTCGCCAGAGACCTCGAGGACGGCACATGGGACGCCCACCACAGCGTTCTCCTCGCGAAGTCGGAGATCGACGCGGGCTACCGACTCGTGATCTCGCCGTGACAGGACCATCGATGACCGGGTTCGGCCGATTGAGGGCCCGACAACATCGACTCGGCCGTCAGCCTTGGATCTAGCTGAGCTTCGGCCCTTCGAGTATCACCGGCGGGGAGGAGATTCGCAGCGTCTGGGGTGGTCATCGCGCCTACGGTTCGGTCTTCGAGGCGGTGCTGATCGGCGGTGCGTCGCGCCACGACGGGAGGCCGTCGTCGGCGGTTCCGACGGGCATGCCGTTGTCGTGCTTGACGGCCCAATGCGCGTGGTTGAGCTCGTGCATGGTGAAGCACGCGTTGAGCGCGTTGTGGAAGCCCATGTTGTCGACGGTCTGGTTGACCGCCTCCTTGATGAGCAGCGCCGACATGGTGGGCTGCTCGGCGATGCGCTGGGCGAACTCGACGGTCTTGTCGGCCAGCTCGTCGACCGGGAAGATCTTGGACACCATGCCGAGCTGGTAGGCCTCCTCGACGCCCATGGAGTCGCCCGTGAGCATCAGCTCCTTGGTCTTGCGAGGACCGAACTCCCACGGGTGCGCGAAGTACTCGACGCCGCACATGCCGAGCCGGGTGCCCACCACGTCGGCGAAGGTCACGTCATCCGCGGCGACGATGAGGTCGCACGCCCACATGAGCATGAGGCCCGCAGAGAAGACCGGACCGTGCACCTGGGCGACGGTGATCTTGCGGAGGTCACGCCAGCGGCGGGTGTTGTTGTAGAAGTAGTGCCACTCCTGCAGCATCAGTCCTTCGCTGCCCTCGCGAGTGCCACCGTTGCCCTTGCGGCTGGGGTGGTTGGCGAACTCCTCCATGACCACCGCCGAGCCCAAGTCGTGGCCCGACGAGAACATCTTGCCGACGCCGCCCAGGATGACGACCCGTACCTCGTCGTCGAACTCGGCCCGGCCGAAGGCCTCGTCGAGCTCGACGAGCATGCCCCGGTTCTGGGCGTTCCGGGCGTCGGGACGGTTCAACATGATCCGCGCGATGCGGCCCTCGTCGAGCGTCTCATAGGTGATGTACGTGTACTCATTGGACATGGGCAAAGCGTTCCCTTCGCGTTCGACGTTTCGTGGTGTTGCCCTGAGGCCGCTAGCGCCGTTCTGCTGGGCGGTGGAGATGCTTGTCGTCCCTTGCCGGCGATGGGCTACCGATCGAGAGAGTCGAGCAGCTCGAAGTAGCGGTGAAGCGTTTGACGGATCTCGTCCTCGTCGAGCCCGTAGTCGGGGAGGGAGTACTCGAAGGTCCCGAGCTGGTGCATCGAGTGTTCCTCGTCCCACTGCAGCATCTGGGTGCGGGCGTTTTCGGAGAGCGTCATGTCTGCGTGGTCGTAGAGCCGTTCGATCGTGGTGGGCAGATCGCCGACGATCGCTTCGAATCGCAGGTCGAGCACCGACATGTCGGGAAGGGATTGTCGGTTGGCCAGGTGGGCGTCGACCAGCCAGGCGATGCTTGCTGCCGCGTGCCGTGTACTCGGCGTCGACGTGCCGTAGGCACGATGGAAGCACTCGATGAGTTTGCACATGGAGGGCAGGGTCTGGAGCGGCGACCGGTGGGCTATGACGAAGCGCGCGTCGGGAAAGACCTCGAGGAGGTCGAGTTCTTGTGACAGGTAGCTGGGGCACTTGAGCACCCAGGGTCGCTCGGAGCTGGCGAGCCCCTGCCACTGGAGGTACTTCATCACGTCGCGCTGGAACTCGAAGCGGATCGTCCTTGGTTGCCCGGCGTACCATCGGACGTAGTCCGGGAGCTCGGCGAAGCCGATCGGCGTCGACGTCACGAAGCAGCCTTCGCTCAGGAATCCGTCTTCCTCTGGCTCATGAGTCGAGAACTGGTGACCCAGTCGGGTCTCGGGCGACCGTTCGTCGAACCATGCGCAGAATGCGTCAGCTTCGGCGATGCGACCTGCGGTCGATTCACCCGGTTTGCCGGTCACTGACGCCCAGTTGAGCGCCTGCCAGAGCGTGAGGTAGTTGAAGTCGCCGGACGCGGCGAGCACCTTCTGCGTCTTCGTGGTCCCCGATCGCGCGGCTCCCGTGACAACGATGGGTCCCTTGATCGTCTGATCAGCGATCTCGGGGTGGCGTTCGAGGTCTCGTGCCATGCGCAGTCGATTGACGAGGTTGCGGAGCAGTCGCTGGTCGAATGCTCTGCTGCCTTCGGCATCGAGTTGCGCCCGGTCGTCGCTCAGCGCGGCGTGCAGGACGGTGAGGGGTTCGATGATCTCGTCGTCGGCGATGTCGAGGCCGGTGATCGCCCGGGCATTGGCCAGGAGTTCGTCGACCGATGACGGCAGTGGATGCGAGCTCATGGGGAGACGCTCGGCCATCGGTTGGCCGACGGGGTGAGGGGTCCGAGCTCGGTGACCGGCACGATGCCGGGCGGCGCAGCGATGATGTCGGGAATGCGGTTGAAGAGGTTGCCCGCGGTCGCCTCTGCCGAATCGAGACGTTCGACGCGCAGGCGGTTGCGTGGGGTGCCCTGGATGTCCCAGGTCATGTGCTCGACGTCTCCAGGGAGGAACATGCGCTGCTCGATGAGCGTCGTGGCGACGACGCCGTCGTCGGTGATCACCTCGCTGCGCGATCGCACCCCGACGCAGACGCCTGGCTCGAAGTAGCCCTCGGGTACGTAGAAGGTCTCGACCGGCACGTCGTACACGACGGGCTCGACGGTGGTGTTCGAGGTGGCGACGGTGTAGCCGAGTCGGCCGAGCACGAGTTCGGGGATGGACCGGATGCCGAGGAGCACCGGGTTCTTGTCCATCCCCATCTCGTAGAAGACCTCGGGTGGTTTGTTGATCATCGATCCGGGCTGGAGGGATCGGACCTGCCCCTGCGGATCGGTGAGGCTGCTGTGGTGCAGCTTGGTGATGTCGACGCAGGGCCCGGCGGTGAGGATGCCGGACCAGATGCGCGACATGTCCCAGATGCCGCACCCGGTGAAGGTGACGCCGTTGTCCTGCGCGAGCGCTTCGATCTCTTCGGCGATCTCGGGGTCGGTGACCTGCGGGAAGTAGGACTGCCCGCCGTGGCACGCGACATTGAGGCCCGCGCTCATGAAACCCCGGTAGGCCCTCATGTTCGCTCGGAGCAGATCACGGTGGGTCACGACACCGATGTCGGCGTCGAGCCCGGTGAAGTCCGCCGTTTTGCGGTCCTCGATGATGACGCCGAGGTCGCGATCGAGTCCCGCGACGCGTCCGAGGTCTTGGCCGACTTTGAGCCCATCACGGTTGTAGGCCGCGACGATGGGCCAGCCTTTCTCGACGGCGTACCTGGTGATCAAGGCGCCGTACTGGCCGACGCCGTAGATGGCAATGCGGGGCGGCCGCGCGCTGGTGGTCATGTCCTCACTCCTCGACTCTGGGTGTCCTTCGCGTGGCGGTCAGAACCGCTCGTCCACCAGGTGTTCGCTCAACGACCACAACGCCCGCGCCCGTTGCGGATCCACGGCATAGGGCCGTACGCCGTCGTTGCCTGATTCCGTCACGGCTGCGACGTGGCAGTCCTCGCAGTAGCGGCCGCCGACCTCTTCGGCCGACGCGACGAAGGCCGCCCATACGGTGGTCGCCGCGCCCTGCTCGATCGTCTTCACGACGGGCTCGAAGTCCCCATCGGTTTCGGCGTCCCAGGCTTCGGCGATCATCTGCTCGAGGATCTCGGTCGTCGTGTGCCGGAGCAGCGCGGTGGGGATGCCACCGGGCTGCACCGCGACCGCACGGATATCGCGGTTGTGCAGTCGACGGTCCAGCTCGACGGCGAACAGGATGTTTGCTGTCTTCGACCTGCCGTAGGCCCAGAAGGGGTTATAGGTCGCGTGGTCGAAGCCCGGATCGTCCAGGTCGACGTCGGCCGACTGGTGTGCGGCCGAGGTCAGCGTGAGGACGCGTCCTCCGTCGCTGATGAGCGGTAGGAGCTGGTTGACGAGGACGAAGTGACCGAGGTGGTTCGTGCCGAAGTGCGTCTCGAACCCGTCGACGGTGTGGCCGAAGGGGCAGTTCATGACGCCCGCGTTGGCGATGAGGACATCGAAGGGATCGTTGCGGGACAGGAGGGTCGCCGCGCAGGCACGTACGCTTTGGAGGGACCCGAGGTCGCATGCCACCAGGTCTATGTCGAGATCCCCGTAGCCGGAGAAGGCGAGTTGAGCCCCCTCGACGTCTCGCACTGCCCCTACGACGGATGCGCCCCGTGTGGCGGCGGCACGCGCCGTCTCGAGTCCGAGACCGGACGACACACCGGTGACGAGCACTCGTGTCCCGGTGAGATCGACGCCGTCGAGGACCTCAGCTGTCGTTGATGTGGCCCCGAAGGACGTAGGCATGCGGACCTCCCCGATTCCCCTCGCGGCCGAACGTAGCCGTTCGTGGCACTGAGTGCCACCACGGGTTACAGTCGGCGCATGCATGAGGACGGGAAGGGGCCTGCGCCCCGGATGGCGTTTCGGTTCATGGTCGAGCGGCGATCCGAGATCGAGGGGGTTGTCCGTTGAACGGGTCGGTGCTGCAGATCGCTGTGCTGCACGACGCGTTGGTCGAGATCGTCGGCGACGCGCACGTCGATGTCGGCGCGGCGATCGCCGACGACGACACGCATGATGAGTGCCTCACCGTTGCGGCCGTGGTGCCTGCGGCGGTCGTGCGTCCTGGCACCACTTCGGAAGTGGCGGCAGTGGTCGCGCTGTGTGCCGAGCGGGGCGTCGCAGTCACGGTCCGGGGCTCGGGAACGGGTTTGTCGGGCGCGTGCACACCGGTGACCGGCGGGGTTGTCGTCTCCTTCGCTCGGATGGCGTCCATCGTCGAGATCGATGAGGACAACCACGTGGCCGTCGTGGAGCCCGGCGTGACCCTGCATCAGCTCGACGAAGCCCTTGCTCCGCTCGGGTTGATCTATCCCGTGTTCCCCGGCGAGAGCAGTGCCTCACTCGGCGGCAACGTCGCCACCAACGCGGGCGGGATGCGTGCGGTGAAGTACGGCGTCACACGTCATCACGTACTCGGCCTCACCGCGGTGCTCGGCACCGGCGAGACCGTCACGACGGGCGGCAAGTTCGTCAAAGCCAGCACCGGCTACGACCTCACCCAGCTCATCATCGGCTCGGAGGGAACCCTCGCCGTGGTGACCGAGGCGACCTTGAAGCTCTATCCGCGCCCGGCTCACGCCGCGACGCTGCTCGCTCCGTTCCGGACGGTCGACGAGATCTCCGATGCGGTACCGAAGATCGTTTCCAGCGGCGTCGGTCCGCTCGTGGTCGAGTACATCGACCGCACCGCCATGGCCGGGATCGTCAAGACGACGGGCGTCGATCTCGGCATCGATCCCGACATCAAGAAGCAGGCCCTCGCGTATCTCGTGGTGGTCCTCGAGCAGCGTCGCGCTGACCGACTCGACGAGGATGTCGAGGAGCTCGCGACGCTCACCAGTGAGCTCGGCGCGCTCGACGTCTACGTCCTGCCGTCCCATGCCGGCGCTCGACTCATCGAAGGTCGCGAACGAGCCTTCTGGGCGGCGAAGGGCGCGGGAGCGAACGACATCGTGGACATGGTCGTGCCTCGTGCCAGCATCCCGGCCTACATGTCCGCCGTGGCCGAAGCGGGCGAAGCGACGGGGAGCACGATCGTCGCATGTGGCCACGCCGGAGACGGCAACGTCCACCTCTCGGTGTACCAGCCTGATGACGAGGCTCGAGACAAGCTCATGCTGTCGCTGTTCGAGGCGGGTATGGCGCTCGGTGGGGCCATCTCGGGCGAACACGGGATCGGCCGGGCGAAGCGCCACTGGTACGAGGAACTGGAGGATCCGACGAAGCTCGCCCTGTTCCGCCGAATCAAGACGTCGTTCGACCCCGCCGGGGTGCTCAACCCCGGCGTGATGTTCGAGTGCTCGGCATGAACGGCGCGCAGGCTCTCATCCGCACGCTGGTCGACTCCGGAGTCGACGTGTGCTTCATGAACCCCGGTACCTCCGAGATGCACTTCGTGGCCGCCCTCGACGACGTGCCCGAGATGCGCGGGATCCTCACCCTCTTCGAGGGTGTCGCCACCGGTGCCGCTGACGGCTACGCACGCATGGCCGACCACCCTGCCGCGGTGCTGCTCCACCTCGGCCCGGGTCTCGGCAACGGACTCGCCAACCTCCACAACGCCCGCAAGGCGGCCACGCCGATCGTCAACATCGTCGGTGACCACGCGACCTATCACAAGCAGTACGACGCCCAGCTCGAGTCCGACATCGAGACCGTGGCCCGCAACGTGTCGACCTGGATCCGCTCCACGGCCACACCTGGCGAGATCGGCGCCGACGCCGCGGAGGCCGTCGCTGCGGCGACGGGTCCGCCAGGAAGTGTGGCGACACTGATCCTCCCCGCGGACGCCAGCTGGTCCGAGGGTGGAAACGTCGGAGAACCATCGCCACCCGCGGAGATGACCACCGCCTCCGACGACACGGTCGCCGAGGTTGCGGCCGCCCTCACCTCGGGCGCTCCCACCGCAATCCTGGTGGGCGGTACGGCGTGTCGTGAGCGAGCCCTTGTCGCCGCTAGCCGTGTGAGTAGCCACACCGGGGCGAAGCTCTTCACCGAGGTGTTCCCGGGGCGGATCGAGCGCGGCGCCGGTCTGCCCACGGTGGGGCGGCTCGCCTACCTGGCCGAGTACGCGACCAAGCAGCTCGCAGGCCTGGAACATCTCGTGCTGGTCGGCGCCAAGTCGCCGGTCTCGTTCTTCGCGTACCCGGGACGCCCGAGCGACCTCGTTCCCCAGGGTTGTCAGGTGCATCACCTCGCCGGCCCCACCGACGACCCGGCTGCTGCCCTCGGAGCGGTCGCGACTGCGATCGGTGCCCCGCCCGATGGCGCTGTCCTCGAGGCCCCACGTCGCCCGGATCTTCCGTCCGGACCGCTCACCCCCCGAGCGATCGGTGACGTCCTCGGTCACCTGTTGCCCGAAGAGGCGATCGTGTCGGACGAGGGCAACACGCTCGGTGTCTACGCGATGCCCGCCACCGCCGGCGCCCCGCGCCACGACTGGCTCTGTCTCACCGGCGGAGCGATCGGCCAGGGTCTTCCCGTCGCGTTGGGTGCCGCCGTGGCGTGTCCGGGTCGTCGGGTCGTCGCGCTTCAGGCCGACGGCAGCTCGATGTACACGCTGCAGGCGTGGTGGACCATGGCCCGTGAACGCCTCGACGTGACCACGCTGCTGTTGAACAATCGGAGCTACGGCGTGTTGAACATGGAGCTCGATCGGGTCGGAGCCGGCAGCGGCGGTCCCCGAGCCAAGGCCATGCTGGATCTCTCCGATCCCACGATCGACTTCGTCGATCTGGCGGGATCGATGGGCGTGCCATCTTCACGAGCCACGACAGCGGAAGAACTGGCCGAGCAGTTGGCGAAGAGCTTCGCCACGCCCGGTCCCGCGGTCATCGACTGCGTCGTGCCGTCGCTCCCCTAGCCAGACCGAGGACCTCGACGTCATGAGCAGCATCGACGACAACACCGCAGGAGCCGGCCCGGACGCCGCTCGCACGCTCCGATTCGACGGCGAGGTCGCCATCGTCACGGGAGCGGGAAGCGGTCTCGGTCGGGCTTACGCCCTGGATCTCGCCGCTTGCGGGGCGGCGGTCGTGTGCAACGACGTCCTGACCGACGCCGCCGATGCCACCGTTCGGGACATCGAACAGCGCGGAGGTCAGGGCGTCGCCGACGCCACCGAAGTGGGAAGCCCGAACGGCGGCGACGCCATCGTGCACACGGCCCTCGACGCATTTGGGTCCGTGGATGTGCTGATCAACAACGCCGGCCAGCTACGCAACGCACCGTTCGACGAGATGACCGTCGAAGACTTCGACGCCGTGCTCCGGACCCACCTCCATGGCGCGTTCGATCTCACGCAGGCCTCGTACAAGCAGATGATGGGCGCTGGATACGGCCGCATCGTCTTCACCTCGTCCGCTTCTGTGTTCGGAATGCCGTGGTCAGCGAACTATGCGGCTGCCAAAGGCGGTCTCATCGGACTGTCCAACGTGGTGGCGCTGGAGGGCGCCGCCCACGGGATTCGGGCCAACGCGATCCTGCCGATGTCGCTGAGCACCTCGATGGGCGACCACGGCCGGGTGCCCTACTCCCCCGACTACCTCGACGAGCTGTTGGGTGCGCTCATGCCGATCATGGGCGAGTTGACCGCGGAGAACGTGGCCCCGCTCGTCGCCTACCTGTGCCACCGCAGCTGCGAGGTGACGGGCAGGATGTTCTCCGTGGCCGCGGGGCGCAGCGCCGAGGTCATCTTCGCCGCCGGAGCCGGCTGGTACACGGCCGATCCGGCCGCCGCGACCGCCGAAGAACTGGCGGGCAGCATCGGCAGCATCTGCGACCTGACCTCACCGAGCGCGCTCGGATCTGCGATCGACGACATCCGTCTCACCGCCGACGGCGCCCCGTACCGCTCGACGACGGATTGAACCTGCGGTTCAGGTCGGTTGCGCGGCGGCGGTCAGCTCGGTGATCGACTGCAGGTCGTAGTAGTCGCGCCATCGGGCGATGTGTCCGGAGGCGTCGATGGTGAACGATGCCGCGACGTCGAGGGCAAACGGGGTCCCCCCGACCTCGAAGTTGTCGACTCGTTCGATCATGACGATGGCGTCGCGCTCGACGAGTGTCTTCATGTCGCAGATCGCGGTCGGGACCATGTCGACCTGCGATGCGATCTCGGTCTTGATCGCGTCGATGCCGCGATGGGTTCCCCGAGGGCCGTCCACGTAGACCGCGTCGTCGGCGAAGAAGCTGACGAGCTCGTCGACGTTCGACACCGCGAACGCATCGAAGAACTCCCGTACGACGGACTCTGCTGATTTGCTCATGTTGGAAGCACCCTTCGTTGAGTTGGTTGATGTGCGACAACCGGACGCCGCTGCACCGCGCGACGTGCCCGACTGCCTGCCGGATCGGGACGTGGGTGTGCGCCCTCGGACGTGGTGCGTACGGTCATTCGTCGACCCCGTCCCGCCCCAGCAGGATCTGGGCGAGGCGCCGCCACTCCACGACCGGGTGCGTGACCGGATCTCCGGCGAGTACTTGGACGCAGACGTGATCGGCACCGGCGTCGCGATGCTCGGCAATCCTTGTTCGGATCGAGTCGTCGTCGCCCCACGCGATGAGCGTGTCGACCAAGCGGTCGCTGCCGCCATCGGTGAAGTCCTCTTCGGAGAACCCGAGGCGCAGCCAGTTGTTGGCGTAGTTCGGAAGCGAGAGGTAGGTCCTCAGGTGCTCACGGGCAATGGTCCGGGCCCGGGCCGGGTCGGGCTCGAGGACGACGGCCTGTTCAGGTGCGACGAGACGATCCGGACCCACTGCCTCACGAGCCTTCGCTGTGTGCGCCGGGGTGACCAGATACGGATGAGCACCACCCGCATGTGTCCGGGCGAGGTCGAGCATCTTCGGTCCCAGGGCGGCGAGCACGCGGTCCGTCGCCGGCAGAGGATGCTCGGCGGCGTCGAGCGCCTCCAGGTACTCCCGTCTTCGCGAGGGGTCGCCGGTATGTGTCGGGCTCGACCGAGTCGATGAGCGGCGCATGGCTTACGCCGATGCCGATCAGCAGCCGAGGTCCGTAGCGGCCGACAAGTCGGTGGAATTCTTCGGCCGTCGTGGCGGGATCGTGCATCCAGAGGTTCAGGATCCCCGTAGCGACGACGACCGACGAGGTCGAGGCGAGCAATGTCTCGAGTACCTCGAAGACGTTGCCTCCCACGTCGGGGATCCATAGTGCCGAGAAGCCCATCGCTTCGAGCTCTGGTGCCACCTCGGCTGACACCGCGGGATCGCCGAAGCGCAATGCTGAGCTCCACACACCGGTTCCTGACAGCGGAAAGGTCATTGCCGTGGGACACCAGCGTCGGGTGAGCTCGACCGATCGAGCGGCGGGCACGCTTCGGAGATGGAAGCGACCCCTTCCAGGTCTCTCAGGTCACTCATTGGCAACGCTCCGGTTTGGGCACTACAGCGGGAGGGCGTGGGTGAGGTGGCGCTGCGCGATGGCCTCGGCGCCGATCTGGCGGGTGAGGGTACGGGCGTCGCCGAGGAGCGCGTCGAGCACCAGGGCTCGGCGGATGAACAGATGCAGGTCGTGCTCGGTGGTGAAGCCGATGCCGGCGAGTACCTGCTGGGTGTGGCGGCGCACGATGCGCGAGCTGCGCCCGGCCACGGCTTTGGCCATCGCCGCGGTGAACGGTGACGGATCGGTCCACGCGCCGCCGAGCGCGGCCTCGGCGGCCTCGACGGCCACGAGCGTCTCGGACAGACGGTGCCGCACGGCTTGGAAGCTCGAGATCGGCACGTCGAACTGGATGCGTTCGATGGCGTGGGTGCAGGCCTGATCGAGCATGGTGCGCATCGCGCCGACCATCTCGTGACCGAGCGCCAGGCGACCGGCGGCGACCGCGTCGTCCCACGAGCCTTCGACCGGCTGCCACGATCCCGGGTTCACGGATGCTGCGGTGATCGCAACGAGGCCGAGCGCGGGGTCGAGACCGGTGACCGTCAGGGGATTGAGCGCGCCGACGGGGGTGAGGGTCGACGCGAGCGCACCGTCGCGCTCGGCGAGCACCACGGCCTGGTCCTTGCTGGCGAGGGTGTGGAAGCCGACCCCCGAGACCTGGATCGATCCGTCGGCGTTGACCACGCCGGGGAGGTCGGCGCCGCCGAGCGTGGGGAGCACCACCGCGGCTCCGGCGGGAGCGTCGATGCGGAGCCGGTTGAGCAGCACCTTCTCGAGCGCGGAAGAAGTGGAGCCTGCTGCACCCTGGAGCTCGAAGAGCACGGAGATCGAGCTCCGCTCGTCGGCGTCGAGGGCGTCGGCCCAGCCCATCGCTTCGAGCGACGTGTCGAGGTCGGACCGCCCGGCGTCGTCGACCAGGCCGCGCAGCGCGTCGGTGAACAGGTCGCGTTCGTCCTGGTCCATCATCGGTCGGCTCCCAGGTCGAGCAGTCGTCGGGCGACGATGTTGCGCTGGATCTCGGCGCTGCCGCCGTAGATCGTGGCGGCGCGGGAGTACAGGTAGTCCGAGCGCCAATGCTGTGAGGTCGGATCGTCTCCGACGAGCACCTCGGTGGACATGGCGTCGGCCCCGAGCTCGAAGACGGTCTGCTCCATGGTGGCCAGCAGGATCTTGTCGATCGACGTCTCCGGGCCGAGCTTGTCGCCCGCGTCCATCCGGTACTGCGTGCCGCGGGAACGGGAGCGCAGCGCGAACAGATCGACGACGGCGGCGCCGACCTCTTCCGGCGAGAGCGATCCGGCGGGGGCCGAGGCGAGCAGGTCGTCGAGGCGGCGGCGGAGGAAGGCGCCGCGGTGCCAAAGCGCGGTGCTGCGCTCGAAGGGCAGGAGGTCCATGGCGACGGCCCAGCCCTGACCGATGGTGCCGAGCATGCGGTCGGCGGGGATGACGACGTCGTCGAAGAACACTTCGCAGAACTCGTCGCGACCGTGGATCGTCTCGATGGGCCGAATGGTGATGCCGGGCGTGTCCATGTCGAGGAAGAAGGCGGTGATGCCCCGGTGCGCGTCTTCGGTGGTGCCTGTGCGGGTGAGCAGGATGCAGCGCTGGGCGAACTGGGCGAGCGAGGTCCACACCTTCTGGCCGTTGACGACCCAGGTGGCGCCGTCGTCGGGCGACGCCGCCTTGCAGGCGAGGGCGCCGAGGTTCGAGCCGGTGTCGGGTTCGGAGAAGCCCTGGCACCACGTCTCGTCGCCGCGCAGGAGCCGGGGCACCATCTCGGCCGCCAATTCGGGGCGGGCGTAGTCGATCATCGTCGGGCAGAGGACCTCGGTCATCGAATAGAGACCGGGCTCGACGATGCCGCGAGCGGTGAGGGCCTCGCCGAGGTAGCCGCGCAGCAGGGTCGACCCGCCGAGACCGCCGACGCGCTCGGGCCAGCCCCAGCGCATCCAACCGGCGTCGAACACGAGCGCCTTGACCTTGGACAGCTGCTCCATGTCGTCGTCGAGCGTGCCGTAGTGATGAGCGGGGGCGAGCGCGTCGGCGTGCCCATCGAGCCACGCGTCGAGACCGGTGCGGAACTCCTCGAGGTCCATCGCATTGCGGGAGGTCATGGTCGTGTCTTTCGTCCAATCGAATGAAAGGGGTCGGTGCGTGGGTGGGTGTGAGCCGAAGCCATCGACTCACACCCACCGTTGCCGTCTGACCGCTCAGCCGAAGAGGCCCGTCGAGTCTTCGACCGTGTAGGTCGAAGGGTTGCCGTCTGCATCGAGCACGGCTCGCAACCACTCGTTGGTGCAGATGGCCGGTGATGTCGGCACGGCGGAACCTCCGCACCGATAGACCATGCCGCCACCAGCTGGATAGGGCGACTCCGGCATGGCCTTGATCGCATCGGCGACGGTCTGGTGCGTGACCTCTCCTTCGAGGTCTTGAAGTGCCGTGAGGAGCCCGGCGACCGCCGCGTACCCGCCGACGGAGACGAAGTTGTCGACGTCCTGGACATCTTGTCCGTACGCATCCATGACCGCGAGGTACAGCTGGTAGCTGGGGTCGTCGACGTCGCCGATCGCGAGGCTGGACAGGATGCTGATGCCCTCGAGCCCGGTCGGCATCGCCTCGCGGGTCGCATCGGTGATGCACTGGTTCACGGCGGTGATCGAGCCGGTGTAGCCGACCGCAGCCAAGCCCTGGAATGCCGCGATGCAGAAGGCGTCGTTGCCGAGCACCTGGACGACGTCGGCACCGCCGGACACCACCTGTTGCATCTGTGCGGTCATGTCGGCGGTGCCGAGCGGCACGCGCACGACGTCGTAGTCCAGGCCCGCTTTGGCCATGACCTCCTCGCCACTGGCCTCGAGGATCTCGACGGCCTGGGGAACATCGATGACGACGTAGGCGATCTTGTCTGCCTGCTCAGCCTCAGCGACCGCGATGGGCAGACCGAAGAACGTCGCTTCAGGGTTCAGGACCATGAAGGTCGTGTTCGGATCGGATTCGATGTCCTTGCCCGATGCCTGCGAGAAGAAGGTCGGAATCCCCGCCGCGTGCAGCGGTTCCCAGATCGCTTGGGTGTAGCCGGACTGCGAGAGCGCGACGGCCGCGACGTCCTCGGTGATGAACTGGTTCGCGCACCCTGCTGCCTTGGACGGGTCGGCCCCGGTCTCACAGGTGACGATCTCAACAGGTCGCCCGGCGACCCCACCCTTGTGCTGGTTGAAGTAGGCCGCGGTGGCCTTGCCCGCACGCAGCTCGTCGGCGTTGTCGAAGGCTTCTGTCTGGCCTTCTGAAACCAGCCCGATCTTGATCGGCTCGCCGGCAGCGACGTCTTCGGGACCGAGCAGATCCTGCGCTGCCTGTGCCGGCACCGTGTCGTCGCTTCCTGTCTCGGTCTTCCCGCCACTGTCGTCGGTGCATGCGGCTGCCGCGAGGAGGCAGATTGCGGTGACGGCGACGGCCGCCCGGAGGCGACCACCCCCGATGGACCTGCGATTCGAATTCTTCATGTTCCCCCGTTCGATGCGATGTGGATCGCGCGGGAGGCGGCGCGTAGGCCAGCAGACGGTGGTGCCGTAGGGGGACTACATGCCACAACCGGTCCGGGACCCACGCGCCGACCCCCCGACGCGTGCGGGCACCATAACCCAGTGGTGGCACTGAGTGCCACCACTGGGTTATGGTCGTCTGGACGACAGAGAGGCGAGGTGATCGCGATGTCCCAGACCACCAATGCGAGCTCGAACCCAGCTGAGGCTGACCCAGACGCCAGGTACATCGTGGTGTCGACCGACAGCCATGTCGGACCCTCGGTGAAAGAACAGCTCCGGACCTACTGCGAGGCGAAGCACCTCGATACCTTCGACCAGTTCGTCGAGGAGATGGAGAGCCAAGGCCTCCTCTCCTGGCGCTCCTCCGAGGCGAACAAGCCGGGCGAGGACGAGAGCTGGTCGATGGGCAAGCCACGAGCGCAGCTCGGCAAGGAGCAGGCGAAGGAGTTCGGCAAGGTCGCCGGCATTCGCAACGCTGACCAGGTCGACATGAAGTTCATCCAGCGCAGCTACGAGGCCAGCCTCGTCCCCGGTCTCCAGGACCACAGCGCCCGCATCGCCGACATGGACGCGGCGGGCGTCGCAGCCTCGGTGATCTACCACGGTGGACTCAACGGCCAGTCCATCCCGTTTTCGACCACGGGGCTCATCGCTTGGGGCGACACCCGCTACAACGGCCTCGAGCCCGCCGGCGTGCGCATCTACAACCGCTGGCTCGCCGACTTCGTCTCCGAAGCACCCGACCGCCACGCCGGCATCGCCCACATCCCCATCTCCGATCCCGAGGCGTGCGCCAAGGAGGCCGAGTGGGCCGCCGAGAACGGACTGCGCGGCATCAACCTGCCTGCCCCTCGCGGTGACTTCCCGATGCTCAACGACCCCGTGTGGGAACCGCTCTACGCCGTGTGCAACGAGGCGGGCTTGTCGCTCAACACCCACGGCGGCGGCGGTGAGCACTACCCGTACAAGGGTCCGGGTGCGCAGGCCATGTACATGATGGAGACCACGTGGCGTACCCGCCGGGGTGTGTGGGTCCTCATCCTGGGCGGGACATTCGACCGCTATCCGAACCTCAAGCTCGTCATGACCGAGCAGTGGGTCGATTGGGCGGTGCCGGTGATGGAGGACATGGACGGCCTCTACCAGGGCCCGGCCGGCGCCATGCTCCGGGCAACGCTGCCGGAGACCCCGTCGGCGTACTTCCACCGCAACGTGTTCCTGGGCGCCAGCTTCATGTCGAACTGGGAGGCGAAGTTCGCGATCGAGCACGGCCTCGCCGGCAACACGATGTGGGGTGACGACTACCCCCACGCCGAGGGCACGTGGCCGCACACGCGTGAGTCGATGCGCTACGCGTTCGGAGATATCGATCCGGCCGACGCCGCCCGCCTCCTCGGCGGGACCGCGGTCGACGTGTACGGCCTCGATCGCGATGCCCTCCAGGCGGTCGCCGACAAGATCGGCCCATCGGTGTCCGAGATCGCCACGCCGTACACCCCGCCGACCGACGAGGCCACGGGCTTGTACGCGTTCCGCAACGGCCCCGGGATCTTCGTATGAGCACCACCGAGAACGCCACCACGCCGGCTGACGAGCTCCCCGAGCAGCTGTGCCGAGCGGTCACGCCGGACGAGATCGCCCACATCAAGGAGTACGGGTGGGTGAAGCTCAAGGGCTTCGTCAAACCCGACGTGATCGCCGCCATGCTCGGTCTGGCCAAATCGATCATGGGCGACGACGGTGACAGCAACCCGCTGTCACCCTTCATGGAGCAGGCCCTCGCCGAAGGCAAGGAGGGACTCGGGTACTTCAACGCGCAGCGCGGCGGTGGCCTCGACCATCCGCTGATGGCTCGTGTCATCCACGAGGTCGGGCTGGCAGCGAAGGACTTGCAGGCGCGGCCCAGTCCGGAGGGCGGACTGCTCGACGTCCGGTACTACTCGGACTTCTTCGTGCCCAAGCTGCCAGCGTCGAGCGAGTCGAAGCACGGCGGCAATGGGGCAACCGCGTTCCACCAGGACTTCATCACGTTCTCGGTGGACCGATCGGGCGGCATGACGTTCTGGTTCGCGCTCGAGGCCTACGACGGCTCAGCCGGGACGATGTCGTTCGTCGATGGATCGCACAAGGTCGGGGTCATGGGTGACTACACGACCTACGGCGACGGCGACGCACTCGATGCCTTCCCGGAGCTCGGTTCGCTGCACCTGACCGATCCGATGACCTACGAGCCCGGCGACATCACGGTGCACACCCATTTCACGATCCACGGCGCCGGAGAGAACGTGATGGATAGACCGCGTTGGGCCTACTTCGTCGTCACCCAGCCGGCTGATGCCTGTTGGAACGGTTCACCGTGCCCGAACTTCGACCACAGCGAGATGACGCCGTGGGAGCCGCTCGGCGATGAGCGGTTCCCGGTGATCAGCGAGGAGTCGGCATGACCACGCTTCCATTCCCGAATCGGGCGTTCATGCAGATGTGTTGGGTCGTGCCTGATCTGAAGACGGCCATCGACTCGTGGGTGACCTCAGCGGGCGTCGGGCCGTGGTTCTGGTTCGACGGTGTCCCGTTCGTCGAAGGCCGGCACCGCGGTACGCCGGCCGAGTTCCCGACCTGTTCGGCCGCCATCGCGTATGCCGGCGACATGCAGCTCGAACTCGTATGCCAGGAGAACGACGAGCCAGGCGTGTTTCGCGACGTGTTCGGCCGGGGCGAGTACGGGCTGCACCACATGGCGCTTCTGTGCAACGACTACGAGCTCGAACGCGACACCTATCGGGCGGCCGGTGCCGAACTCGCTTTCGAGGGCCGGGCCGGTACCAGCCGCACTTCGTGGGTCGACACCTCCCCCACCCTCGGCTTCATGATCGAGCTTCTCGAACCGAGCGAGCCCCGTCTTGCGTTCTTCGACAACATGCGAGCCGCGGCCAAGTCGTGGGACGGCACCGAAGCCATCGTGGGTGGCCCTTGAACGTGGCGGCCCCAGAGGGGGATTCACGGGAGGACTCTGACATCGCGACGTTTCCGGCGCTCCTGGCGAGGACGGTCGCCGAGCGGCGCGATCACCCCGCGCTGGTGGCTGGTTCCAAGACGCTGACGTACCGGGATCTCGAGAGTCGCAGCGCACGGATGGCCCGAGCCCTTCTGGCCGCCGGTGCCGGAAAGGGGACGCGCATCGCGGTGCTCGCTCCCGACGGACCGCTGCAGCTGACGACGTTCTACGCCGCGCTGCGCATCGGCGCGCTGGTCACTCCGATCAGCACGGTGACGACCGCGCCAGAGCTGGCGCACATCGTGCGCAACAGCGATGCACAATTCCTCATTGGCGCCCGTCGATTCCTGCGCCGCGAGTTCGCCGAGAACCTCGCTGCCGCGTTTCCCGACATCGTCGAAGGCGCCCCGAACCGTCTTCGGCTGGTCGACGCCCCGCACCTTCGGGCCATCTGGTTCGACGATGCCGACGGTCTGGGTTGGGCGAGTCCGATCAGCGACCTGCTTGCTACCGCGGACGGACCCGACGCGCCCAGCGACGCACTGCTGGCTGCGGTCGAACGCGAGGTCAGCCCCGGTGACGACGCCTTCGTCGTCTACACATCGGGGACGACCGCGCTGCCCAAGGCAGTCGTGCATAGCCAGCGGTCTGTCGCAGGCCAGCCCCGGGCTATGGCGCCGTACTTCTTGATGACCAAGGACGACCGGACGATGTCGCTGCTTCCCGCCTTCTGGCTGGGAGGAATCGCCGCCGCTCTTCAGGTTCTCGCCACCGGGGGCACGCTGCTCTACCCGCCATCTCCCGATATCGACGACGTGCTCGACATGGTCGAGAAGTACGACGTCACCTACGTCGTGGTGTGGCAGATGCTGGCCAAGCTCCGTGCTGCGGGCATCGAGCGCGGCATTGATGTCGACGCCATCCGTGGGATGGGGGCCCCGTTCCGCGACGAGCACGGCGAGCTCATTCCTCCCGGGCTGCGAGCGAACCTGCTCGGCATGTCGGAGAGCTTCGCGGCGCACAGCGCGGAGTTGATCAACCACCGCATGCCCGACGGGAAGCAGGGTTCGTCGGGCCGGGCCGTCAACGGCATCGAACGCCGCGTCGTGGACCCCGAGACCGGCATCGAGGTACCGCCAGGTGAGGTTGGAGAGCTGCAGCTTCGGGGCGGTGCGCTGATGTCCGGCCTGTACAAGGTCGATCCCCGCGACGTGTTCACCCCGGACGGCTTCTACTCCACCAAGGACCTCGTCCGCATCGACGAAGACGGTTACGCGTGGTTCGTCGGTCGTACGGCCGACATGATCAAGACCAACTCAGCCAACGTGTCGCGCCTCGAGGTGGAGGCCGCACTCAACGCACTCCCCGAGGTTGAGCTGTCGGTCGTGGCAGGTGTGCCCGATGCCGAGCTCGGTGAGATGGTCGTGGCCGCGGTCGTCGCCGCACCGGGATCGGATCCGACGGAAGCGTCCGTGCGCGACGCGCTCCGCGATCGCCTCTCCGGCTTTAAGATCCCCCGCCGCGTCGCGTTCGTCGGCCACGACGACATCCCACGGACGAGCACGGGCAAGGTCCGAACCGTTGACCTCGCTGACATGATCGAGGCTCACCTCGTGGGGGCCGGGCCACAGCCGGCCGAGCTGACACCCGCGCCCGCATCATCCGACAGGAGTACCTAGATGGCTGACGCCAAGAAGTCCGCGGCGAAGAAGGCAGGGGCGAAGAGGCCCAGCGCCAAGAAGTCGGCCACGAAGAAGGCGGCGGCGAAGAAGACCGTCGCCAAGAAGTCGGCGGCGAGGAAGGCCGCCTCGGGCACCAAGCCAAAGCGGCCGAAGGCGCCCAGTGCAGGCGAGATCGTCCTCTACGCCAAGGACCCCGCGACGAAGATCGCGACGATCACCCTCGATCGTGCCGTCGACCTGAACGCGATGACGATCGAGGCGCAGCACCGCTATGCCGACCTCATCCACCAGGCCAACATCGATGACGAGGTGAAGGTGCTCGTCATCCGGGCCAACGGCCCGAACCTGGGAAGCGGCGCCGACCTTCCGGAGCTGATGGACATCATGGCCGGCCGGGGCGACCTGGAGATGCGCGACATCGTCCGCGTCCCCGAGGACGCGGATGTCGAGTACCCGCCTGGCGGCACGTACCGCTATGGCGCGTCGAACGTGCAGTTCTACACAGACCCTGCCGCGGGCATGCGCAGCCTGCAGGACTTCAAGAAGATCAGCATCCTCGAGGTGCGCGGCTATTGCTACGGCTGGCACTTCTACCAAGCAGCCGACGCCGACCTCGTCATCTCATCCGACGACGCCCTGTTCGGCCACGCCGCGTTCCGCTACGCCGGCTTCGCCGCCCGACAGTGGCAGTGGTGCTCGATGATGGGCGTCCGCAAGTTCATGGAGATGGTCTTCACCGGTCGGCCGTTCACGGCGAACGAGATGTACGAGATCGACTTCGTCAACGCCGTCGTCCCGTTCGACGAGCTCGAGGCGATGACCGAGAAGTACGCGCTGGCCTGCTCGCGGTCGGCGCCGACCGACACCGTCTTCGCCCAGAAGACGTTCTTCAACATCTACAAGCAGTACCAGGGCGAGTACATGGGCAGCATCTTGTCGGGGCTGCTCGAGTCCACCGGCCGGCAGCTCAAGCCTGACCCGACCGACTTCCAGCTGAACAAGGAAGTCCTGGAGAACGGTCTCACGAACTCGGTGCGAGACAACGACGAGAACTTCCCACCCGAGTGGCGTCTCAGCCGCCGCGGGCGGGCAGCGAAGTAGCTAACTCGACAACAACAAGGGGGAGTTGTCATGCAGGTCCTGACCAACGCAAAGGTGTTTGACGGGCGAGCAATGCTGCCCGGAACCCACCAGATCACCCTGGACGGGTCTCTCATCGGTTCGATCGACCCGCCCGGAGGGGTCGGTTCGGCCGACGCGATCGACGTCGGTGGCATGACGGTGATGCCCGGCCTCATCACCTGTCACCTCCACCCGGACTTCTACCTGTTCGACATGACCAAGGGTGAGAAGCCTGGCAAGGAGCTCCCGCCGGGCGTCATGACCGCTATCGGCGTTCGTACCTGCCGAGTGCTCCTCGAGTCCGGGTTCACCGGCTACGTCGGAGCGGCGTGCGCCCACGACATCGACGCCTCGCTCAAGATGGCGATCGCCCAGGACATCATCCCGGGACCGCGCATCCGGGCCTGTGGCCACCACATCGGCACCACCGGCGACATGAACAACAAGTCCCGGTGGTGGAAGCCGTACACGACTCCCGGTCTCGACGTCCTCGGCGATGGCCCCGACGAGCTGCGCAAGATCGTGCGCGAGGAGATCGCTCGCGGTGTCGAGACCATCAAGGTCATGGCCAGCACGGGCCACGGCATCCCGGGGAAGTCGATCCGCAACATCTCCCGCGACGAACTGGCCGTCATCGTCGAGACGGCCCACGAGCGCGACGCCAAGGTCCGCGCCCACGTCGCCGACAAGGCGATGGTCCTCGAATGCATCGAGCTGGGCGTCGACGTCCTCGACCACGGCGACGAGATCGATGACGAGTGCATCGACAAGATGGGTGAGGCCGGCACCTTCTGGGTGCCCAGCCTGGTGTACCTCTGGAGCCTGTTCGAGATCGGCATGGCTACGCAGTTCGGGGTCTCCCGCGAGATCTACGACCACGTGCGGGCGACGCTGCCCAAGGCGCAGGCCGCCGGTGTGAAGATCCTCGCCGGCGACGACTACAGCGGGATCTTCCGCAACTACCTCCCCGACGATCCGCTCGACCACCAGGTCGGCAACTACGGCCGTGAGTTCGCCTACTACGGCGAGATCGACGGCCTCCACCCGGCCGACATCTTGAGCTGGGGTACCGCCAACGCCGGCGAGCTGCTCGTCGATCCCCCGGCCCGGGTCGGTGTGATCGAACCCGGCGCCATGGCTGACCTCATCGTGATCGACGGTGATCCCGTCGCCGACCTGTCGCTCCTGGCTCGGCCGCAAGACGTGCTCAAGGCCGTCATCCGTGACGGCTCGCTCGTCATCGACCACCTCCCCACCCGCTCCCCCGCGGCCATCTGATCCAAACCGAGGCAGATCACCACCCATGACCACCACCGAAGACCGAAAGGTCGTCTTCATCACCGGCGCCGCGTCTGGCATCGGGCGACAGACGGCGGAGACCTTCGTACGGGGAGGATGGGCCACCGCCCTCGCCGACGTGAACGAGGAGGCCGGGCTCCAAACCCAGGCGGAACTCCGCGAGGTTGGTGAGTGCACCTTCTTTCGGTGCGACGTCACCGACGACGACTCGGTGCGCACGGCTGTCGATAGCGCCGTGTCGAGCTACGGACGGCTCGACGCAGCCTTCAACGCAGCCGGCATCGACGGCGACATCGGCAAGCGCACCGCCGAGGGCACCATGGAGAACTGGAACCGGGTCATCGCCATCGACCTCACCGGCACCTGGTCGTGCATGCGCTACGAGATCCCCGCCATCATCGAGTCCGGCGGCGGCTCTATCGTCAACTGCGCCTCGGTCGCCGGTATTCGCGCCGCCGTGACCGTGTCGGCGTACACCGCGGCGAAGCACGGAGTCGTCGGGCTGAGCAAGGTCGCAGCCCGCGAGTACGCCCGAGACGGCGTGCGGGTCAACGCACTGTGCCCGGGCACCGTCGACACGCCCATGTTCCGGGCCTCGATGACCGAGGAGATGATCGAGCACTTCACCTCGCTCAACCCGTCCGGTCGAGTCGCCCAGACGACCGAAATCGCCGACGCCGCCTTCTGGCTGTGCGACGGTGCGCCCGCCTACATGACCGGGCAGGTCATCTCGATCGACGGCGGCGCTGGATCCTGAGCCTGATGGCACTGAGTGCCACCCGCAAAGTAGGGTCACACGATGCACCGGATCCTTCTGAGCACCTTTGTGATCGACGCACCGTCCGACGAGCGCGACGACACCGTTGCCTTCTGGGCGGGAGCGCTCGGCGCGAACGCCGTGCAGACCCGCATGCCCCAGTACACCGTCCTGGAGGACGCCGCTCGCCCCAACCGGGTGGTCGTCCAGGGTGTCGGCGAGGGCCACGCCGGGGTGCACTTCGACATCCACACCGACGACATCGACGCCGAGATCGCTCGCCTCGTGTCGCTCGGTGCGGAAGTCGTCGATGACTCCTGGCTGGAGCACCCAGGCAAGTGGGCGATCATGCGCGATCCCGCAGGCATGGAGTTCTGTGTGGTCTGGGCACTCAACCCCCTGCGTCCGCAGGAAGACCGCGACGACTTCGTGGCCCGAGCGAAAGAAGTTAGCTGATGCAGCATCCCTCGACCGATGACATCGTGCAGCTCTCCCACCTGTGCGCCGCCTACTCATCGCGGCTCACCCAAGGCGACATCGAGTACGTCATCGAGCATCTGATGACCCCTGACGGGACCTACAGCGCGTTCGGTGAGGTGTACAGCCTGGCCGACTGGCCAGCGCTGGTGGCGGCCGCTCCCAGCGGGCTCTTCCTCACGGGCGACCCGGAGCTCGACATCGACGGCGACGAAGGCACCGGCACGGTGCCGCTGCTGTTCATCGACCAGATGAACCACCGCATGCGCATGGGCTGGTACAGCGATACGTATCGCCGCACCGAGGACGGGTGGCGTCTCGCTACTCGCAAGATGACGTTCCAACGCCGCGACGGTTCGACGGATGCCGGCAATCCGCACGATCCGCGTCGTCCTCAGCCGACAGCTTCGGCCTCGGACTGATCCGATCCGGACCGCGGCGGGCGGTCCGGATCACGTTCTCGCCTCAGCCCTTTTTGGCTTGGAGGCGCTTGAGGTTTGCTCGGACCTCGGTCGTGGTGAAGGACTTCTCCTCGGCGCCGAGCGCGAAGTCCAACACGCTGAGAACTGCCCGCTCCATGTGGATGTTGAGAATCCGCTTGGTGTCCTGGGTCGCTTGCCGCGGGAGCTTCGCGATGCGATGGGCGCAGGTGAGCGCAGCGTCGATGACCTCATCGTCGGCCACGACGTGATTGGCGAGTCCGATCTGAGCGGCCCGTTCGGCTGAGATCCTGTCCCCGGTGAGCGCGTACTCCTTGGCCAGCTGCAGGCTGGTGAGCAGCGGCCACACCACGGGGCCGCCGTCGGCCGCGACGAGACCGACGAGGAGGTGAGGGTCGGCGAGGTGTGCGGACTCGGCGATGTACACGATGTCGGAGAGGGCGACGAGGCTGCAGCCGAGTCCGACGGCAGGTCCGTTTACCGCGGCGACGATGGGGACCCGACAGGAAACCATGCCGGTCACGACTTTGCGGCCGTCGTCGATGGTCTCTTGACGCAGGGCGGCGTCCTCGGTGAGTTGGGTGAGGTAGTCGAAGTCGCCGCCAGCGCAGAATGCCCGGCCATTTCCGGTGAGCACGGCGGCACGGGCGTCGGGATCGGCGTCGAGTTGGGGGAACAGTCCGGCGATGCCCTGGTGCAGTGCGTGGTTCGTGGCGTTGAGGTCGTCCGGGCGGTTGAGGCGGATGATGCGGACGGGGCCGTCGATCTCGAGCTCGATCTCGGGAGGAAGGTCATAGGCGAAGGTCATGAAGTCGGGAGTCCAAGGAGTCGGGTGGCGATCAGGTTCTTCTGGATCTGGGAGGTGCCGCCCATGACGCTTTGGGCGCGGCTGTACAGGTAGGTGTTGAGCATGGAGGGGTCAGAGCCGTCGTGAGCGCTTCCTGCGATGCTCACCGCGGCGTGGCCGACGGCTTGTTCGACCCAGGTGTTGAGGAGCTTGTCGATCGAACCAGCGGCTGAGTGTTCGATGCCGTCGAGCCGGTCGGAGAGCCGTCGACTGACGAGATGCTGCATCATGTCGGCCTCGACGATGGCCCATGCGAGGTCGCGTCGCTGCTCGGCGGTGTAGCCGTCGGGGTTGGTCCGGATCTTGTCGGCGAGCTTGTTGGCGGTCTTGGTGTAGCGGCTGGCGTTGCCGAGCTCCTGGGGCTCGCGTTCGTGGCTGAGCACGGTCATGGCCACCCGCCACCCCTCCCCCGGCTCGCCGATCATGTTGGCAGCGGGGACGCGGGCATCGTCGAGGGTGACCTCGCCGAACTCACGGGTGATGCCGTTGATCATCTGGAGAGGCCGTTGGGAGATCCCGGGCTGGTCCATGCGCACGGCGAAGGCCGAGATGCCTTTGTGGCGGGGAACGTCGGGGTCTGTGCGGGCAAGCAGGAAGCACCAGTGGGCGAGGTCGCTGTAGCTGGTCCAGACCTTGTGGCCGTTGAGGACGTAGTCGTCGCCGTCGCGAACGGCGGTCGTGCGCAGCGACGCGAGGTCCGAGCCGGCGTCGGGCTCGCTGAAGCCCTGGCACCAGCGGTCGGTGCCATCGATGAGGCCGGGTAGGAACCGCTGTTTGACGTCGTCGTTGGCGTGGTGGAGCACGGCCTGGACGAGGTAGCCGAGGCTGGGCCGGGGTGGGGCTTCGGCACGGGACAGCTCTTCGTCGACGATGACGTCGAAGGCGCTGGCCATGTCGTGTCCGCCGTACTCGCCGGGCCAGGTCAGCCCGAAGAACCCGCCCTGGTAGAGCGACCGGTGCCAGTCGGGTTGACGCTCCCAGTATTCGTCCGACGTGGAAGATGGCGGGAGGTGGGGGTTGTTGCCTTCGAGCCAAGTGCGGAGCCGGGCTCGGAACTCGGCCTCGTCGGGAGAGTCGCGGAAGTCCACGGTCATGCTCCGATCTGGGCGTGGGTGAGCACGCGGTCGAGGTTGGGCCCCACCCCGCCCAGTACGTCGGTGGCGAGCAGCGACCGGCGTAGATGCAGATGGGCAAGGCATTCCCAGGTGTTACCGATGCCGCCGTGGACCTGAATGGCGATCTCGCACACCTCGCGAGCGGCACGTGATGCGTATGCCTTGGCCGATGCGGCTGCGGCGAGCGCGTCGAGGGGTTCGAGGGCGTCGACGGACCATGCGGCGTGCAGCAGCGCGGTACGAGAGCCCTCGAGATGGACCAGCGCTTCGGCGAGCAGGTGCTGGATGGCCTGGAAGGAACCAATGGGTGCGCCGTATTGCTTTCGGTCCGCGGCGTAGGTGACCGACAGATCGAGCGCGCCCTGCATCGTTCCGACGAGGTCGGCGGTGGTCACCGCGAGGGCCAGGGCCGACCACCGGGTCAGGTCCTCGAGCGACAACGTGGCGAGTCGGTCGTCGGGCTGTGCGGTGAACGGCACCGATGGCCGCGTGAGATCGACCAGGACTCGCTCACCTTCGAGTGTGCTGACCCACAGCGCCCCGGCGGCATAGGTGAGTGCCGAGGTGGCGCTGCCGGAGTCGATGGCGACGGCCGCGGTAGCCGGCGCGGCGAGCGCGGACAGATCGGGGATGAGGGCCACGGTTTCGCACACGTTGCTGGCGGGAACATCAGCGAGACGGCGCAGCTCTGCTGCGAGGGTCGGGCCCAGGAATGGGGCGTCGGCGAGTCCCCGAGCCAACTCCTCAGCGACGATGCAGACTTCGACGGCCGACGCCCAAGGCGTACCGGTCCCGTCCGAGCCGCGCAGCTTCCGCCAGCCGGTGCCGTCGATGGCGGCGTCGAGCTTGCCGGCTCGTTCGCGGTCATCGAGCTCGCCTACGGCCTTTGGGCCGAGCCGGCTCACCATCTGTTTGGCCGAGTCTCGAAGCGCATGCTGCTCGGCGGTGTATCGGACGTCCATCAGTCTCCCCGTTGGAGGTATTCGTCGAGGGTCGCGTGGAAGTGGCGGATGCGACTCTCCTGGTAGCGGGCAAGGGTCGTGGCCGAGCGGACCGACGCGCGCAGGCCCTTTTGCACGCGGCCGAAGGTGGAGCCGTCCTGGTTGAAGACGCGGCCGAACACGCCGAGTTCGGGGACGTCGGACCAGGTCTCCCCTTCGCCGATGATCCGGGTGGGCGACGCCGCAGGCCGGGGCTGACCTTCGGGGACGGGTTCGAGGACCATGATGTCGATGACGCACGAATCCGGGTTGTGGCCGTCGGGACGGAACCGATAGGCGAACGACGTGAGGAATCCTGCCCACGGCATGAAGTTGGGGAACAGGAAGTACTCGATGCCGTCGAGCAGCTCGGCGTCGGTGATGTCGGAGTAGTCCCGGCCCGTGCGCTTGCCGAGCGAATCACGGACCCGGGCACCGAGGACCTGGCGGGCGTTGAGTCCGTCCTCGATCGTGACCTCAGCATCCTTCGAGCCGATCATGGCCCGGATGATCTCGACATCGTCGAGTTGGCGGTCGAGGTGCTCGCTGCTGATGCCGACGGCGGTGATCATGCGGCTGACGTGGCTGCCGTAGACGTCGTACTCGCTGAGCGAGTCGGCCGCGGTGGGTAGCAGCTGCGGGTGCACGGCCATCGTGTGGTACGCCTCGATGAAGGCCTCGAGCGCCACCTTCCAGTTGCAAGGCATGACCCGAACCGAGTGCGAGGTGATGTAGCGATCTTCGAGCGGCCACCGTTCGAAGTGCCACGGCAGCTCCTGCAGGTACTCCCCGAGCGGGGCTGCCGCCGTGTCGATGTTGATGAACACGAAACCGCCCCACGTGTCGACCTTGGCTTCGGGCAGACCCAGTTCGCTTTCGTCGACGTGCGGGAAATCCCAGGCGCACGGAAGCTCGTTGAGGGTGCCGTCGAGGTGCCAGCTGAAGCCGTGGTACGGGCAGCGGAAGCCCTTGATGTTGCCGGCCCGTGTTCGCAGTTGGGTGCCTCGGTGCAGGCAGGAGTTGTGATACGCCCGGATCTCGTCGGGTGCGGTTCTGACGATGACGAGGGACCAGTCGACGATCTCGTAGAGGATCGAATCTCCGACCTCGGGGATCTGCTCCTCGCGGCACGCCATCTGCCAGGTGCGGGCCCACACGTGCTCGACCTCTTGGTCGTGGAAGGCCTGGTCGAAGTAGCGCGACGGGGCGATGCCGCTCGGGTCGGTGAATCCGACCGAGGTGGCCCGCAACGCGACCGGCACGGGTCGGATCTCGTCATCGAGGAGGTCTTGGTAGAACTGCTGTCCCCGAGGCGTGTCGTCGGTGTTGTCGGGGCTGTCATGCAGGTCAGACGAAGTCACGCTCGTACCTCCAGAGGTTGGATGTGGCGTCGGTCATGGCGCGGGCAGAAGGATCTTGCGGAGCCGCCGGTCGACGATCTCGACGTGCAGGCCGTTCTTTGTGCGGTGGTAGGCGCACATGGGTGGGGCGTCGTCGGTCATGGCGATGCTCGCGAGGCGCACGGCACCGAGGTCGATGAGTGCGTCGGTCGTCGCGGCGACGTCGTCGACCCAGTACCCGAGGTGATGGGCGTGGCCGGGAGCGGCCGCGGTCCACACCGTGTCTGGGATCGATTGGACCAGTTCGACGTGGTGCGGGCCTTCGACGGACAGGCAGTAGGCGGTCTGAACGGTCGTCGCGCTGTCGTCGGTGATGAGGCGAACCTCAGCTCCCCCATCGATCCAGGTGACCCCGAGTTCGTGGCCGATCTCGGCTTTGGCCGCCGGGAGGTCGTCGACGACGATGCCGGTGTGCCACAGGTCGGTGTGGGCCAGGATCTGATTGAGGCTCATCGCTTCTTCTTCAGTCGTTTGAGGACCAGGACCCGGAGCTCGTCGGTGAGCACCTTGGTTCCGGTGCGGTTCATGGGGATCTCGTCGTCGGCGAAGAACAGCACCTGCTTGGGGACCTTGTAGGAGGCCACCCGGTCGCCGAGGAAGGTTTTGATCTCCGCCTCGGTGGCCTTGGCGCCGTCCTTGAGGGTCACGCACAGCACGACGATCTCGTCGCGGCGTTCGTCTGGGATGCCGATGACGCGGGCGAGCTTGATCGCCTCGAACGCCTGGAGCTGGACCTCGATCTCGGCGGGCGAGACGTTGGCTCCCGAGGTCTTGATCATCTCGGTGCGGCGACCGTCGAAGTAGACGAAGCCGTCTTCGTCGAAATGCCCGAAGTCTCCGGTGTGGTACCAGCCGTCCGGGTCGAAGCTCTCGGCCCGGGTGCGCTTGACGTAGTGCTCCATGAGCGTCGGCCCCCGCACGATGAACTCGCCTTCTTCGCCGACGCCGAGCACGTTGCCCGATGCAGGATCGATGACGCGCAGCTCGTTGCCGGGAAGGAGCTTCCCGTAGCTGCCGTTGCGCAGGACATCGCGATTGGTCATCCATGGCAGCCCGGTGAGAAACGACGCCGTCTCGGACATGCCGTACCCGATGGGCATGTTCCAGCTGCGGTCGCCCGTGACGGTGGGGTGGCGGGTGAAGACCGACTTGCCGAACACCTCGGTGCACGACGACAGGTCGGCGGTCGCCCAGTTCGGATGTTCCTCGAGTGCGCGGGCCTGGTGGGCGAAGACGTGCGGTTCGGTCACCCGCTCACGTTCGATGAGCACGAGCGCGTCGTCGGCGTCGAACATCTCCTGCATGATCCACGTGGCGCCACCGGCAAGCGTTGCACCCATGGCGGCGTTCAGGCCGGCGGTCCAGAACAGCGGCAGCGGTGACCACAACCGGGTGAACTCGTCGCGGCGGAAGAGGTGTGCCTGGTTCCACCACTGCCGGGCGACGGCATCGTGGGTGTGCAGGACGCCCTTTGGTCGATCCGTGGTCCCCGAGCTGTAGATGATCACGGCGGGGTCTGACGGGTGCACTTGGGCGATGACCGCGTCGAGTAACGCATCGGATATCGCCTCGCCGTTGTCGAGGAAGCTGTCCCAGCCCGTCAGGTCCTTGCAGTCAGCGGGTGAACCCACCACGGCCACGTGACGGAGGTAGGGAAAGGCGGGATCGGCGATCGGGGCGGCATCCGCGGTTGTGGGGCAGAGCTTGCGGACGTCGGTGACGAAGCGCCGCTTGCCCATCTTGGTTTGTGTGAGCAGCACGCTGATGTCGGCATGTTCGAGGAGGTAGCCCAGCTCGGGGCGCGCCGAGAACGTCGAGAGCGGCGTGGCGACCGCGCCGACGAGCGTCGCGCCGAGGATCGACATGACCGCTTCGGGCCGGTTGCCCATGAGGATGCCGACGCGGGCTCCCTTGCTGACGCCGATGGCGAGGAGCGCCTTGGCCACTCGCCGCGACTGGGCAAGCAGTCCGGTGTAGGTCCAGCGCACCGTCTCGTCGTCGACGAGGGGATCGTCGAAGACGAGGGCGTCTCGGTCAGGTGATTGCGCGCATTGTCCGGTAAGGATGCCGCCGAGCGTGAGTGACCCAAGGGTGAGGCTCAACGACGGGCCGGTGAGCGTCTCGGGCTCCGTCACGACACGGACACTACTGCACCGTGGCACTGAGTGCCACCGGGTGGAGTGCGTCACATGAGCACAGTTGATGGTGCCCCGAGTGCTAGATGTTGAGAGGTGACCCAACCCATCAGCACACGCTCGAACCCGCAGATGGTGACATCGACGGCGGCGATCGAGAAGGCCGCGCTCGAAGTGTTCCAGAAGAAGGGCTTCGACGAGACCCGGGTCGAAGACATCGCGGCGGCGGCCGGGATCTCGCGCCGGACCTTCTTTCGCTACTTCCCCTCAAAGAACGACATCCCGTTCGGGAACTTTGACGGCCTGATCCCGATCCTCGAGGAGTGGTTCGACGAGTCGGACGACGCCCTTCCGCTTTTCGAGGTCATCGCACAGGCCACCATTCGGTTCAATCGCATCCACAGCGACGGCCCGGCTGCCCACCGCGAGCGGATGAACCTCATCCTGCACACGCCCGCGTTGCGGGCGAACTCCGCGCTGCGCCACGCCGAGTGGGGCGCCGTGATCGCACGATTCGCCGCCAAGCGGCTCGACGTCGCGGAGGATGATGTTGCTGCTCAGCTCGTCGGTCACGTCTCCCTGGCTGCGGCGAACACCGCCTACGAGGAGTGGTTGCGCGACGAGTCGAGCGACCTGGCCGAGCTGATCAGCCGTGTCTTCGCGATGACGGAGTCGCTCAAAGATATCCACCCCGCGAAGGCGGCCCGCCGGCGCCGTTGACCGCACCGGTTCTCAGGTGGTGACGATGGAGACGCCCGCGGTGCCGGGGGCGCCGTAGAGCTGGGCGTAGCCCACCTTCGGGTTGCCGGGAACCTGGCGGTCGCCGGCCGTGCCCCGAAGCTGCTGCACCAGCTCGTACACCTGGCGCAGGCCCGACGCCCCGATGGGCTCGCCGTTGGCGATGAGCCCGCCGTCGGTGTTCACCGGCATCGATCCGGTGATCTCGGTGGCGCCCTCGGCGA
>CAZALT010000023.1:0-5154 GCA_964485515.1 uncultured Rhabdothermincola sp.
GCGGATCTGCCGGGCGCGGATCTCGCGACGGTCAGGGCCCCGGAAGACGTGGTGGTCGCCACGCCGCTGTTCGTCCCCGAGCCGATCCCCAGCCGGCGTCGCATGGTCGTCGAGGCGTTGCGGGATCGCGTGGCCCAGCTCCGCCACCTGCCCGGACTGCTCCTGCACACGGTGCGGGGATTGGTCTCCCTGCTGGTCCGACGGCGTCGATCCGAGGTGGCCACGCCCGTCCCGATCATGAGCACGCCGCGGTCGTCGTTCAACACGGCCATCACCGCCCGCCGTTCTTTCGCCACGACCGTGCTGAGCCTCGCCGATGCCACCGCGGTCAAGCAGGCCCGCCGCGTCACGCTGAACGACGTCGTCCTCGCCACGGTCGGTGGAGCGCTGCGCGCCTACCTGCTGGCTCGGGGTGAGCTGCCAGCCCGGCCCCTGGTCGCCGCCGTCCCGGTCTCGAGCGATCCGAACACGGCACGACTCGAGGGGAACCGTGTCTCCAACCTCTTCGCTTCGCTCGCGACCGACGAAGCCGATCCGCTGCGGCGACTCGATGAGATCCACTCGGTGATGGTCGAGGCCAAGGTCGCGCAGGACATCATCGGAGTCGAGACGCTCGCCAACTGGATCGAGTACACGCCGCCGGGCCCGTACGCGTGGTTCAACCGTCACTACTCGGGTTGGCGGGTCGCCGATCGGCATCCGTCGCCGATCAACGTGATCGTGTCGAACGTCCCTGGTCCTCGTGAGCCGCTCCACGTCGCGGGAGCTGTCCTGCGGGAGATCTACTCGGTCGGGCCCATCCTCGAGGGGGTCGGGCTGAACATCACGGTGTGGAGCTACGGCTCCCAGCTCTACGTCGGGGTGCTCGCCTGCGGCGACACCTTGCCCGAGCCGTGGCTCATCACCGAGGCCATGTCCGATGCGCTGCACGAGCTGGTCGTCGCGGTCGGTGCGGTTCCTGCGCCCTCGACCTGACCCTGGTCGCCTACCCCGGCCGTCGGCCAGAGGCGCCGTGAGTCGGGGCCAGAAGCGGCGTGAATCGGGGTGTGGGTCACCCCTGAGGTCGCGGCTTTGCGCTTGACTGACGCCGTGGTTCCAGATCGTCCATCTCGGCTCTGGCAGGCCTCGAAGCTGTTCCTGCTCCTCTCGCTCGTCCCGCTCGTGATCGCCATCGGACTCGTCACCCTCGGCGTGCACAACCCGGGGGTGCAGGACTGCGGCTCGCCGGCGGTGTTCGTGATCACCGACCGGGCCAACGAGAGGGTGGCGCTCGTGGGGGTCGAGATCACGTCGGAGCAGCGCGTCCTCGACGCGCAGCCACGGTGTGCGGCCCGCGTCGGCGATCGGCTTCGCCTCGCGGGGTACGTCGGGGTCGGGTTCCTGGTCCTCGCAGCGACCGGGGCGGCACTCGGCCTGGTCGACGATCGCGTGCGGCTCCGTCACGAACCGCCGTTCGAGGAGTACCTCGACGACTCGGATCCCTGAGCTCTACGTGCCGTGGGAGTTGCCCAACCTCCCGTTCTGGCGTACCTCCTCCCGTTCTGGCGTACCTCGCCGTCGTGGAGCGACGGCGAGGTACGCAATTCCGGTGTAGAACCTGTTCTAGTTCTTTGGTTCGAGGTTGGTGCCGGCCGCCAGGCCGAGTCCGTAGGACCACGTGGCGGCGCGCTCGAGCTGACCCTGCTCGAGGTGGCCTGGCTCGTCGTCCAGATAGAAGGTCTCGGACCCCATGTCGGGGAGGAACCCGGCTCTGCGCAAGGCCTTTGCGACCTGGCCGGCGGCGTTGCCCTTGCGGATCCAGCCACCTCGGTGGCGGAGATCGAAGGTCGCGACGGCGAGGCGACGGTTGGGTGCGGCGATCTCGTCGAGCCAGGCCGTGATCGCGGGTGATGCCCCCCGGTCCACGGTCGGCGTGCCCACGACGAGGAGTCGCACCGGATCCCAGTTCGGTTGGCGTTGCGCGGAGCGCGTCACATCGACGAGGGTCGACGGCTCGGGGGCGGTGACGTTGATGGCGAAGATCTCGGCCAGGCGGGCGATGGTGGCGTTGGACCCGTCGTAGGCGATGACTGCAGACTGGTTGGGCACGGCGGGCAGTCGACCACGGCGCTGGTTCTCGGGCAAGCACGGTCGCGCTCCACGGGTGTGCTCGCCGGCGGAGAACGGGCGGAGAACCGGGCGGAGAGCCAGGCGGAGGAACGGCTGACGCCCGCCCGTGGGAGGTCGGGCGGGCGTCATTTGCAGGCTCGACGGTGGGAGGTTCCGGAGCCGGCAGGGCTGCGCGAAGCAACCCGATCCTCCTGCGGGCCGGCTCGTGCGCCCGGCTTGCGCAGGTGTGTCGTGCGGGAGTCTCGGCTTGACGCGCTCAGCGACGTCGGAGCAGGGCTCGTGGCGAGCGCCGACGGTGCGCGTGGGCCTGGACCGTGGTCAGGCGGCCGCGGGGATCTCCTCGTAGGGGAGCCCTGCGGTCAGGTCGTCGAGCCACGCCTCCATCTCGAGCTCGCTGGCCCGACGTCGGTAGGCGGCGGCGAGTGGGGCGGAGAGGGATTCGGCCTGCACCCGGAGGCTGCGGGCCCGCTCGCGCAGGCTGTGGGCGACCTTGACGAGGGCCTGGTTCGGGGTGTCGGTGTGGACGGCGGTGATGGACATGGAGACCTCCCTGCGCGAATCCGGTGCTGGTTCGCTGATGGTCGTGGCGCTGCGTATCAGAACGGCTGCGGATTCCGAACAGCTGCGGATCGCAACACCAGGTCCAACCGGATAGCCGGCGCAGGTGTTCCTTCGCTGACGGTGACGTCAGTCACTGGATGAGGCCACGTATAGCGCGGGTCCGCGCGCCCCTGGCGCACCGCGCCGTCGTGGACCGACGTCGGCGGCGCGCCTCTACGCGGGGGCGAGGTTGTCGTCGTTGGCGTCTTCGGGGTTCGGTGGGTTGCCGTAGCGGCGCTTGAACAGGATCCACGCCACCAGTCCGGCCGGGAGCGGGAGCCAGTACGAAGAGATGCGGTACGCCAACGTGGCGAGCAGCGCCTGCTCGCCACCGATGCCGGCCAAGGCGAGCGTGGCCACGAGCCCCGCCTCGACGAAGCCGAGGCCGCCCGGGGTGATCGGGATCATGGTGAGCACGGCGGCCACGGCGTAGGCGAGGAGCACGAGGCTGAGCTTGGGTCTCGCGCCCACGGCATAGAGGGCGGTGACGAGGGCGAGGTAGTCGAGCAGCCAGTTGCCCACCGCGGCAGCGAGGGCCTGCTCCCACCGGGAGCCGAGGGCCTCGACGACCGTGTCGCGCTGGGCCACGAGGCCCTCGGCGGTCGGCGGGTCGGTCCGGTTCGTCCGGTCGTAGATCCACGTGGCGACCCGTTCGATGAGCCGGCCCAACGCTTCCAACGGACGGTTGAAGCGGACCAGGACGAACCCCGCGGCGAAGAGGACGAGGAACACGAGCGCCCCGCCCCAGGCGACCACCGACAGGTTCTTCGGGACCGGCGCCCCGAAGAGCGATCCGATGACGGCCACGAGGGGCAGCGCGAAGAGCACGCCGTTGCTGATGAACGCGGTCGACGCGAGCGCGGTGCCGGCCTCGGCACGGTTCACACCCGACACCGACAGCATCCGCCATCCGACGGCGGCGCCAATCGGCGCGCCGCCCGGCACGACCTTGCTGACGGAGTTCGACACGAGCTGGGCGGTGCTGGCCACGAACCAGTCGATCTGGGGGACCGCGATGCGGGTCAGGCGCCACACGCAGGCGAAGCTTCCGAGCTGGCACAGCAGCATGGCCACGAACCAGAGCGGGTTGATGTCCTTCAGGCGAGGGGCCTCGGCGAACACGTCGAGAACCTTCGGGGCGAGCCCGTAGAGGGTGAAGGCGCCGACCGCCAGGAAGAGGATCCGGACGACGACCTTGCCGACCGAGACCCGCGACGTCGATCCGGTGGAGCTACGGGACCGGCCCGGTTCGCGCCGTCCGGTCGAGGCCGGTGCGGCGGGCGCGTCGGTCGTCTCGATGTCGACATCGGGGATGAACTCGTGCGCGCCCACCAGGGGAGGGAGGTCGTCGTCGTCCCGGTCCCCTGCGAGCTCCGATGCCATCGGCTGAGGCTAAACCAGCGGGCCGTCGGTGCCGTGCGTCGTGGGCAGACCCGTGGCGAGGCGTGCCGTCCATGCTGTGGAGTCGACGGCGCCGGGCTCGGTCGAATCGATGAAGGTGGATACGGAGCGGACGAAGCGCTCGGGCTGCTCGTTCTGCGGGTAGTGCCCGCAGTCCTCGAAGACCTCGAGCGTGCTGCCGGGCATCGCCGCGTGGGCCTCGTAGCCGTGGCTCACGGGGATGATGCGGTCGCGCGCACCCCAGATGATGTGGGTCGGGAGGTGCTCGGCCAGGTACAGGCGATCGAGGGCGCTCACGGTCTGCCCGCCGGGGTCGACGACGGCCCGGAGGGTGTGCACGAAGGCCTCTCGGTTCTCGCGGTGGGTCAGCGAGACGTAGCTGCGCCACTGCTCGGCGATGGACGGAGCGCGGATCCCCCGGTCGTGGAGCCAGGTGCTGACCGAGTTCCCGGCGTTGCGGACCACCGGCGGAAACAGGAGGGGCATGAGGTACTCGGTGCCGGGCAGCGTGAAGGCGCGGAGGAGGAGTGAGACCTCACGGCCCAACCCGCCGCTGTCGACCAGCACGAGGCGGTCGCAGCGCTCCGGGTACTGGTAGGCGAACTGCAGGGCGATCCCGCCTCCGAGCGACTGGCCGAGGATCGTGGCGCGTTCGACGCCGAGCGTCGACAGCAGGTCGCGCAGCATGCTGGCGAAGCTGCCCAGGGAGTAGTCGTGGCGCGGCTTGGCGGACCGGCCGTGGCCGAGCAGGTCGGGGGCGATGACGATGTAGCGCTCGCTGAGCGGACCGATGACGTCGCGCCAGGTGTCGGCGTTGCCCGCCATGCCGTGGATGAGCAGCAGGCATGGACGCTCGACGGCATCGTCGCCCTCGGCGTCGGGCCCGGGCTCGCCCGCGATGAGCACGGACAGCTCGTGTCCATGGATCGTGACGGTGCGAGGCTCCACTCGGGCATGGTACCGGTGCGACGATCGATCCTCAGGTGACGGGGCCGGTGGGGCCGGTGGGGCCGGTGGGGCCGGTGGGGCCGGTGGGGCCGGTGG
>CAZALT010000023.1:5254-23314 GCA_964485515.1 uncultured Rhabdothermincola sp.
GGGCCGGTGGGGCCGGTGGGGCCGGTGGGGCCGGTGGGGCCGGTGGGGCCGGTGGGGCCGGTGGCGACGCACGAGCGGCGACGGCCGAGCGGCGACGGCCGAGATCAGTTCCCCTCGCCGAAGGCTCCCGCGGCGCGCAGCTCGGCGATCCTCGCGTCGTCGTAGCCGAGGAGGTCGGCGAGCACCTCGTCGGTGTGCTGGCCGACCGTGGGCGCCTTCGTGGGGGTCGGCGGCGCCTCGCCCACGAACTTGACCGGCTGGGGGAGCTGATCGGCGCCGAGGGCATCCTGGGAGAACCAGTCGAAGCGGTCCTGGAACTGGGGGTCGTCGCTGATGTTGGCCGGTGTGTTCACCGGGGCGATGGTCGTGTTGACCTCACCGGAGAAGGTCATCCACTCGGCCGACGTCCTGGTCTTGAAGATGTCGCGCAGCTCGGCCTGGAGCTCGCGGTTGTTGCGGGCGTGGTCGGCGTAGGTGCTGCCCGGCCACTTCTCGAAGAGGTCGGGGCGGCCGATGCCTTCGGCGAAGTTCTTCCAGAAGAGCTGTTCGGATGCCATGAAGAGAACGTGGCCGTCGGCGGACTCGTACATCTGGTAGCGCACGCCCTCCTTCATGCCCGCGGTGCCCGGCGCCCGCCGCTCGAAGTCGTCCGACGCGTTGCCCGTCACCTCGGACTGGGGGCGTTCGTAGGCCCGGTAGCTCTCCGACCGGTACCAGTCGAACGCGGCCGCGGCATCGGACTGCGCGACCTCGAGCTCGGATCCTTCGCCGGTGGTGCGGGCGCGGAGGATGGCGGCGAGGATGCCCAACGCGCCGTAGATCGGCGCGGCGTTGATGCCGATGGACACGTGCTCGGGGATGTAGCAGAACCCCTCGTCGTCGTAGGCGGGCGTGACCACGCCGGCCCAGGTGTCGTAGGCCACGCCGTGGCTCGGCAGGTCGCGGTAGGGGCCGGTGGCGCCGTAGCCCGAGATCGAGCAGAACACGATGGCGGGGTTGATGGCCTTGAGGTCGTCGTAGCCGACACCCCGCTTGGCGAGCGCGCCCGGGCGCATGGCTTCGACTACCGCGTCAGCGTCCTTGGCCAGCTCCTTGAAGAGCTCGACGCCTTCGTCGGTGCGCAGGTCGATGGTGATGCTTCGCTTGCCCCGATTGAGGTGGAGGTGCATCAGCGACGTGCCCTCCACGATGGGCCAGGTCATCTGGCGCACGTAGTCGCCGGTGGGCGGCTCGACCTTGATGACGTCGGCACCGAGGTCGGCGAGGTTCGTCGTGATGGCAGCGGGGCCGAGCATCGACGCTTCGATGATCCGAACACCCGCGAGAGGAGCCTGCTTGGCGGTCATGGAGCGACGATAACTGACGGACCGTCAGGTCGTTCAACCGGCCCCGGTCAGGGATCCGATGGTGTGCGACTGCTGAAGGTGAGCGTTTCGCAACGGCGGAGTTACGCGGACCCCCGGTGGTGAGGCATGATGGCGCGGCAGCCCGCGACCTCCGGATGGGGCTGCGTGTTGACCCGCACGTCCGAAGAGGAGTCCCTACATGCGCGTCGTCGTCGATTTCGATCTCTGTGAGAGCAATGCGGTCTGCATGGGCATCGCGCCGACGGTCTTCGAAGTGCGCGACGACGACTTCCTCTACGTCCTCCAGGAGGAGCCGCCCGACGAGCTCCGCCCCGAGGTGGAGGCCGCCGTGCAGCGCTGCCCCAAGCAGGCCATCTCCATCGAGGACTGATCCCGCCCGCCGTCTGACCCACCCACTGATCTGAGCGGCCTCGACACCGCGTCCGTCTCCCACCGGCCCCGCCGGAGAGGCACACGACCGCCGAAGCGCGTCACTCGGTACTCGGTGTCTCGTCATCCGAGCGGTCACTCAGCAGGAGTCCACCTCATGTCTTCACGCATCGCGATCGTCGGAGCGTCCCTCGCTGGCATGCACGCCGCGCACACCCTCCGTCGAGACGGCTACGAGGGCGCCCTCACGATCGTCGACGCGCAGGCACACGAGCCCTACGACCGGCCCCCGCTGTCGAAGCAGATCCTGGCGGGAACGTGGGATGCCGACCGCATCACCCTGCCCGCCGCGAAAGAAGAGCTCGATGCCATCTGGCGCCTCGGCGAGCCGGCCCGTCGGCTCGACCTCGAGAGCCGTTCGGTCGAGCTCGCCACCGGCGACATCGTCGACTTCGACGGGCTGATCGTGGCCACGGGTGCGGGAGCGCGCCGCTTGCCGGGCCAACCCGATCTCCCAGGTATCCATGTCATCCGCACCATCGACGACGCCCTCGGGCTCCGGGGCGAGCTGGATTCCGGTGCCCGTCGGGTCGTCGTGATCGGCGCGGGGTTCATCGGTGCCGAGGTGGCCGCCACCTGCCGGGGGCGCGGGCTCGACGTCACCATCGTCGAGGTCGCCGACGTCCCGCTCGAGCGGGCGCTCGGTCGCCAGATGGGCGAGGTGTGCGCCGACCTGCACCGCGAGCACGGTGTCGACCTCCGACTCGGCGTGTCCATCACCGGTTTCGAGGGAACCGACCGCGTCACCGGCGTCGAGCTCGCCGACGGCACGGTGGTGCCCGCCGATGTCGTCGTCGTCGGCGTGGGCGTCGAGCTCAACACGGGTTGGCTCGAAGGGTCGGGCCTCACCGTCGACGACGGGGTGGTGTGCGACGAGACGCTCCTCGCTGCCCCGGGCGTGGTCGCCGCGGGCGACATCGCCCGGTGGCCCAGCCGCCGCTACGGCCAGATGCTGCGCGTCGAGCATTGGGAGAACGCCGTGCAGATGGGCGAAGCCGCCGCCTGCCGCCTGCTCGTCGACCTCGGGCTGTCCGACGCCGCGCCCGAAGCCTACGACCCCATCCCGTGGTTCTGGTCCGACCAGTACGATCGAAAGATCCAACTGCTGGGACGCTCCGGGGCGAATCACGACGTCGAGGTGGTCATCGGTTCGACCGATGAGAAGCGCTTCGTCGCGCTCTACGGTCTCGACGGCATCGTCACCGGTGTGCTCGGCATGAACCGCCCCCGTCACGTCATGCAGCTCCGCTCGGTCGTCGAAGACCGCCTGAGCTGGGATGAGGCGCTCCGGCGGGCCAAGGAGTTCGCGTGACCGACCTCGGACCGCCGCCCGACGACGAACAGGTCGACATCCTCGACGACTTCGGCGAGGTCTCGTTCGTCTCGACGCGCGAGGACATGCGAACGCGGAACCTCTGGCACCGATCCGTGTTCGTGGTCGTCACGAACCCGAGCGGCGACATCCTCGTCCACCGGCGAGCCGACTGGAAGGACGTCTGGCCTGGCCTGTGGGACTTCGCGTTCGGTGGCGTGCTCGCCAGCGGGGAGAGCTGGGAGGCGGCGGCCAACCGCGAGCTCGCCGAGGAGGCGGGCATCGCTGGTGAGTTGAGCTACCTGGGCGAGGACCTCTACGAGGACGATCTCGTCCGGGAGCGGGCCCGCATCTACCGCACCCTGCACGAGGGGCCCTTCACGTTCCCCGACGGCGAGGTCGTCGAGACGGCCTGGGTGGCCCTCGACGACCTGCAGTCCTGGACCGCAGCGCACGAGATCTGCCCCGACTCGAAGGCGGTGGTCATGCCTCGCCTCGACTCACCCTGAGCCGGCCTTTCCGAAACCCACCTGGCCCGCTGGTCAGCCACGAGACTGGGGTGTGATCGACCGATGACCTCCGCCGCCTTCCTGCTGCTGGCCTTCGGGCTGTGCGCGGCGGTCGTGAACTGGGTCGCGGTGTACCGCGAGGTGAAGCCCGCGGAGTACGTCGCCAAACCGCTGACGTTGGCCTTGTTCATCGCCGCCGCGGCGGCGATGGAACCGACCGACGACACGGTGCGGCTGTGGTTCGTGATCGCGTTGGCGTTCTGCCTGCTCGGCGACGTGCTGCTGATGATCCCCCGGGATTGGTTCGTGTTCGGCCTCGGTGCCTTCTTCGTCGGCCACCTCGCCTACATCGTGGGTCTCCAACTCGCGGGCCGATCCGGCCTGTGGTTCGTCCTGGGGATGGCGGTGGTGGCCCTCGCCCTCGCCGTGGTCGGCATCCGCATCGTGCGGGCCGTCACGGCGAGCGCCCCCGATCTCGCCGTCCCGGTCACGGCCTACATGGGCGTCATCTCGGTGATGCTTGCGTCGGCGTTCGGGACGAGGAACGGGTTCGCGGTCGTCGGCGCGCTGCTCTTCTTCGCGTCGGACGCCGTCATCGCCTGGAACAAGTTCGTCGCCCCGGTCCCGCGTGCGCAGGTGGCGATCATGGTCACCTACCACCTCGGCCAACTCGGCCTCGTGCTCAGCCTCGTCTGGGGCGGCTGGATCGCGTCGTAGCTGCGGTCGCCTCAACTGACCGGGCGGCGGGTCCTGCCCGGCAGATCCGCGTTCGGGGTTTCGCTCCGTCGTCGCAGGCTCCTCGTCCGCTGTACGCCTCACGGTGCGGTCTACCGGTCACCCTCCATCCCTCCGCCTCAAGAGCGGCCGTTCGCTCGACGAGTTGGCGTCGCTGGAGGGTTCGGTTGCGACCCCCACGCGGCCTGGTCCATCTGGTTCGGCCATGCTGTCATCAGCTTTCGGGACCACGGAGGACGGAACGGCATGAGCGAGGCATCCACACCCATCGACCAGACCCCGGAGTGGCTGGCGCTGGCTGCCCACCACGAGGCGATCGAGGGCGTGCACCTCCGGGACCTGTTCGCAGCCGACCCGTCCCGGGGCTCGACGTTGGTCGCCGAGGTGGGGGACCTCTACCTCGACTACTCGAAGAACCGGATCACCTCGGAGACGCTCGACCTGCTCGTCGCGCTCGCCCGTCGCGCCGGGGTCGAGGAGCGCCGCGACGCGATGTTCGCCGGTGACAAGATCAACACGACCGAGCACCGCTCGGTCCTCCACGTCGCGCTGCGCAGCCCGGCCGACCAGGAGATCGTCGTCGACGGAGTCGACGTCGTGCCCGAGGTGCATCGAGTGCTCCAGAAGATGCGCTCGTTCTCCGACCAGGTCCGGTCGGGTGAGTGGTCGGGACACCGCGGCAAGCGCATCCGCAACGTCATCAACATCGGCATCGGCGGCAGCGACCTGGGCCCGCACATGGCGTACGACGCGCTGAGGGACTTCAGCGACCGCGACATCTCGGTGCAGTTCGTGTCCAACGTCGACGGCAACGAGCTCTGGGAGGCCATCCGCGGGCTCGATGCCCACGAGACCCTGTTCGTCATCGCGTCGAAGACCTTCACCACGCTCGAGACGATGACCAACGCCCGCTCGGCGCGGGACTGGATGCTCGACGCGCTCGGCGGTGACGAGGCCGGTGTGGCCAAGCACTTCGTGGCGCTGTCGACCAACACGCGCGCCGTCGAGGAGTTCGGCATCGACCCGGCGAACATGTTCGAGTTCTGGGACTGGGTCGGAGGCCGCTACTCCTACGATTCGGCCATCGGGCTGTCGCTGATGATCGCCATCGGAGCCGACCACTTCGATGAGATGCTGCGTGGCTTCCACCTCGTCGACGAGCACTTCCGCACGGCACCCGTCGAGCGCAACGTGCCCATGCTGATGGGCCTGCTCGCCGTCTGGTACGCGAACTTCTTCGGGGCGGAGACCCTCGCCGTGCTCCCGTACAGCCACTACCTCGGGCGCCTCACCGCCTACTTCCAGCAACTGGCGATGGAGAGCAACGGCAAGCGCGTGACGCTCGCGGGCGATCCCGTGACCTGGCAGACCGGCGAGATCGTCTGGGGTCAGCCCGGCACCAACGGCCAGCACGCGTTCTACCAACTCGTCCACCAGGGCACGAGGCTCATCCCCGCCGACTTCATCGCCTACGCCCGTCCCCGTCACGACGTCGGCGACCACCAGGACGTGTTCATGGCGAACTTCTTCGCCCAGCCCGAAGCGCTGGCCTTCGGGAAGACCGCAGACGAGGTGGTCGACGAGGGCGTCGCCGCAGAGCTCGTCTCGGCCCGTACGTTTCCGGGGAACCACCCCACCAACTCGCTCCTGATCACGGAGCTGTCGCCGTTCACGCTCGGTCAGCTCATCGCCCTCTACGAGCACAAGACCTTCACGCAGGGTGCGATCTGGAACATCAACAGCTTCGACCAGTGGGGTGTGGAGCTAGGCAAGAAGCTGGCGCAGGCCATCATCCCTGAGCTCGCCGTGGACGCACCCGAGCTGGCCCACGACTCGTCCACCAACGCCCTGATCGAGCGCTACCGGTCCTTGCGTCGCTGATGCTGCGCGCATAGACCTCACGCACGAGGCACACACTCGCGAAGAGGAGCACACGTGAAGGTCCTTGGCATCGACATCGGCGGATCCGGCATCAAAGGTGCGGTGGTCGACGCGAAGCGCGGGGTGCTCAAGACCGACCGGCTCCGGTTGCTCACGCCTCGTCCGGCGACGCCCGAGGCGATCACGGGTGTCATCCAGACCTTGGTGAAGCACTTCGAGTGGGAGGGGCCCATCGGCTGCACGTTCCCGGGGGTCATCGCGGGAGGCATCGTGCACACCGCGGCCAACCTCGAGGCCGAATGGATCGGGGTCGATGCCGCCCACATGTTCAGCGATGCCACCGGCTGCGAGGTCTCGCTCGTCAACGATGCCGACGCGGCAGGTCTCGCCGAGGTGGCCTTCGGCGCAGCCGAGAAGCAGGACGGCACGGTGATCCTCGCCACGTTGGGCACCGGAATCGGGTCGGCGCTGCTGCTCGACGGACGCCTCGTGCCCAACACCGAGCTGGGTCACCTCATCCTGCACGGCGCCGCGGCCGAGAAGTACGCCGCCGACTCGGTGCGCGAGGCCGAGGATCTGTCCTGGGAGGACTGGGGTGCTCGGGTCGGCGAGTACCTCCGACTGGTCGAGGGCCTGGTCTGGCCGGACCTCTTCATCATCGGTGGAGGGGTCAGCAAGAAGCACGAGAAGTTCTTCGCCCACCTCGACTGCCGCACGCCGGTCGTCGCGGCGCGCCTGTTGAACCTCGCTGGCATCGTCGGTGCGGCGCTGGCTGCCGAGACGGCCATCGGCGCGCAGAAGTCGCGCGCCAAGCGCAAGTGATCGATCTGGCCGGGTGGTCGACCCTCGACGTGAGGTGACGAACTAGGTTCCCCCGCATGACAATCGTTCTCGTCGTGCTGGTCGTCGTCGTCGTGGCGGTGATCGTCGCCGCGCTCGTGTTCAACCCGATCCTCGCCAAGAAGAACGACGAGGCGATCAAGCAGGCGAAGGCCCAGCTGAACGGCCCGCCTCTCGTCATCGAGCCGCGCGTCGTGGGCTTCGCCAGCGATCCGCCCGAAGCGGGCGCACCGACCGGACAGGGCTGCCTCGCCGCCGACGCCGAGCGGATCGTCTTCGTGACGACCGCGGGTCAGAAGCAGTTCACCGTGCTGCGCTCGGCGATCACCGAGGTCACCACGCCGGGCGACCCGCGGTCCGAGGCCAAGACGTCGCTTGAGGTCCTCTACACCGACGACGAGCACGGCACGGTGAAGGCGTCGTGGCGGCTTCCCTACATCACGGCGTGGCTCAACGAGCTGGGCTACGACTGGGGTCCCGAGGGTCCACCCGCCGAGAACGTCGAGAGCTCCGAAGATGCCCTCGACGACGACGACTGATTCGTCGGCTATGAGATTCGTCCGCCGAGCTGGCTGAGCGTGCGGCCGGCTGAGCGTCCGGCCGGCTGAGCGTCCGGGTGGCTGAGCGTCCGGCCGGCTGAGTGTCCGGGTGGCTGAGTGTCCGGGTGGCCGGGTGGCCGGGAGTTCCGGGTGGGTGTCCGGCCGGTTCGATGGTCGGCTCAGAGGGGTGACCCCTCACGGCCTCCACTCGGGCGGAAGATGGTGAGGCTCGTCGGGTCGGTGAGCGAGTCGATGAACAGGTCGGGGCCTGATCCCGGGGTGGCCAGGTCGAGCGACTGGATCAGACCGCTGATCTCCGGCGACAGCGGTGCGCCCGTGCGGTCGACGACCCAACCGGGATCGGCGTAGAAGAGGGTGCCGTCGACGTCGATCGCCATGCCGAGCGGCGTACCCGTGAAGTAGGTCGACGCCTCGTCGAGGGACTCCCCGGGCTCGGGGGAGACGATGGTCGCCTTGAACTCGCCGTTCGCGTCGTACTCGTTGATCGTGCCGCTCAGGGCCGACGAGACGAGGATCCCGTGATCGACCGAGCCGGTGATGCCCGAGGGTGCGGTGAGCCCGTGGTCGCCGGCGGCGATGAACGAGTCCTTGCGTACCGTGTCGGCAAGGGGCGCGCCGACCGCGTCGACGGCGCCGCATCCGCCGGCGGCGTCCGCGCTCGTGGGGATGCGGCTGTAGCGCCACACCCCGGTGGTGGGCGCGCCCGATGACGCGACGATGACGCGGTCCTGCTCGTCGACCCACACCCCGCGGGGCTCGGCCAGCTCGGTGTCGATCTTGCACGCCTTCGGCGCGGTGGCACGGTCGAACGGCCCGAACCACACGGTGAGCTGGCCGTTCGGTGCACCGTCGGTACCGAGGTCGGTGGTGACGATCCGGCCGTCGCTCAGCGATGCGCAGCCGTACGGTCGGGCAGAGCTCTCCGGTGTCGGGCTCTGGTAGCTGGGGGAGTCGAGAGTCGTCACGAGCGACACCGCGAACGAGCCCACCTCGGCGCCCGCAAGCTGGAAGATACCCCAGGTCGGCACCGTACCCACCCCGGGGCCGGGGGCGATGGGCATGGCGAACCGCCCGTTGGTGCCCCCGATGAAGCAGGCCTGGTCGTGCACGTCGAGATCGACGCTCGGCGACGCCGGATCGTTGGGGTCGGTGGGCGCGGTGACCGAGATGAACTGGTTGTGGTCGGCGTCGCTGGCGTCGATAGCCAGGAGGTAGCCGTCGGTCGAGGTGAGCAGCGTGGAGGCGACGTCGTCGGGTGTGGTCGTGGTGACCGTGCCCGGTGCCAGGGTGGTCGTGGTGGACCCGCCCTCGGCAGAGCCCTTGTCGTCCGATGTGCAGGCGGCGACGAGCGCGATGGTCAGCGCCACCCCCGCGACGCTGACCAGCGCCCGTGTCCGCGAGGCGCCGCGCCGTTGCGATCGGGCGGTCAACAGAGCACGCCCTCGGCCGGCTGGTAGGTGGCATAGACGTGGTCGACGTCGGTGCGACCGTCGGTCCAGGTGCGGGTGCGTTCCGTGGTCACCTTCGTGCAGTTGCCCGCCGGTGCTTCGGACTGGCCGGTCTGCTCGCCGTGCACCCACGGCGTGGAGTACAGCGACACCGTGATGGACGTCCCCGTGTAGGACGGCCAGATCAACACGCCATACGGCGTGTTGTTGGTGAACTTCAGGTCGGGAGCCGGGTAGGAGAGCGTGGCCTCGCGGCCATACGGGTAGCGACTGATGTAGATGGTGTGCGCCTGGTACTCGTCGAAGTCGAGACCGGCGAAGAACGCGGCGTTGAACAAGGTGGTGGTGAACTGCGAGACGCCGCCACCGATGTCCATCTCGAACTTGCCGGCATAGATCACACCGGCTTCCTGGTAGCCCTTGGCGGCGGTGCGCGGGCCGACGAGACCGTTGAGGGAGAAGGTCTCACCAGGCGCGACGACCGTGCCGCGCACGCGGTCGGCCATCGTCTGGATGTTGTGCACCCGGCTCTCGCAACATGCGTGGTTCGTGGTGAACGTGGCGATCTGCTGGGTGATGCCCATCGACGCCGCCCACGCCGCGTCGTGCCGGGGCTGGGCCACGGTGAGGTCGAGCGAGACGGAGCTGAGGCCGCCGTCGAGAGCCTCGACGATGCGGGCGGCGCTGTCAGGAGCGCAGCACATCGTGCCCGGGCTGCCTTCGGTGTAGCTGACCGATCCGTCGCCGTTCACGGTCCAGGTGAGCTCGACCGGTGGCGTTCCGACCGATCCGATGGCTGCGCCGAGGTCGGCGTTGATGAGCTCGGGTTCGAACGCGAACTGCAGGTGCTCGCCGTCCTCGTCGGGTTGGGCGACCACCCAGTTGCGCAGGGTCTCGCCCGACAGCGTGGTCTCCCGGCCGTCGACGTCGACGGCCAGGCTCGTGCCCACCAGGGCGTTGGCCCGATCGGCTATGGCCTGGGCCTCGTCGTCGGTGAATGTCGGCGAGCGGGGCCCGGTTGCCAGGTCGACGGTGACGGGATCGTCGCCTTCGAGCATGCCTTGTTCGAGCTGTGCGACGAGGTCGTCGGTGAGCAGGCCGGTGCCGTCGACGCCGGGGAAGGCGGCCATGGCGCCTTCGAACATGGTGACGACCGGCTCGGTGGGCGCCACGAGGTTGGACGCCTCGAGATCGGCGAGCGTCGCGTCCCACGCCGACGCGTCGACGGCGTAGACGGGATCGACCGCGCTCGTGGTGAACAGCGAGCCCAGCCAGGCGAACGGGCGGGCGAGGATGAACGTGTCACGTCCGGCGTCCATCGCCGCGTCGGCGGTGGCAGGGACGTCGATGGACACGCCGAGCTCGCCGGCGGTCGTGTCGAGGTCTCCGCCCGGGGTCGTGATGGTCACGGCGCGAGCCTGGTCCTCGGTGTTCATCTGCTCGAGGCTCGCCTCGAGCTCGGTGCGGTCCTGGCCGCTGACGTCGACGCTGCCGACCTGGACGTTGCGGTTCACCTCGTCGTCGCTCAGCTTGGAGTCGACACCCCAGGTGACGAGCAGGAGGACGAGGAGCGCTCCGACGACGATCAGCGCGATGCGACCGTAGAAGCGGGGGGAGTTGTGCGGGCTCACAGGGCCCCAACAATGTCACGAAGCGGGTCGTGAACGGCGGCAGCGGTTCGGGTGTCACCGCTTCGGTGCAGATGGTCGCCGAACGGGCACGGGTGACCTCTAAGATCCGGACCCATGTCCCGACCTCCATCAAGCAAGGTTCGCTGCGTCACGGCGGCCGCGGCCGCATCGGCGTCGTTCGCACTCCTCCTCGGCGCGTGCTCGTCATCCGACGACCCCAAGACCGTGGACACGACGACCACCACCGAGGCCGCCGACGAGTCGAGCGGCACGAGCGTTCCGTCGGATCTCGGGCCGGGCGCCTGGGGTGCCACGGCGTCGAGCCATGTCGACGCCATCGGCGAGACCTTCGACTACACCTGCGATCCCGACGGATCGCCCTATGCGGTGTGGGGCGCCGGTACCTACACGAGCGACTCGTCCGTGTGCACCGCCGCGGTCCAGGTCGGGCTCATCACCTTCGAAGAGGGCGGTGAGGTGACCATCGAGATGAGCGAAGGCCGCGACATCTACGGCGCGGCGACAGCGAACGGGGTCACCTCCGATTCGTACGGGTCGTGGGACGCGAGCTTCACGTTCCCCGATGCCCCGCCGGACAGCCTCGACTTCGCGGTCGACGCCATCGGCTGGGACACCTCCGCCGGCGCCCTCGGCATCGAGGTGGGCGAGACGCGCACCGTGGTGTGCGCGGCGGATGGCACGGCGGGTGCGCTGTGGGGCACCGGCACCTACACCTCCGATTCGTCGATCTGCACCGCCGCGGTCCACGCGGGCCTCTTGTCGACCGGCGAGGGCGGCGAGGTTGCGGTCACGGGAACCGAAGGGGAATCCGCCTACGAGGGTTCGACGGCGAACGGGGTCACGTCGGGTGACTACGACTCCTGGGAATCCAGTTTCATCGTGGAAGGGGTCGACTGACCCCCGCCGTGTCCGGCCCGTGCTGGTCCGCGACCATGGGCCCCGTGTGACTCTCGCATGACCTCAGCGTCTGTGCCGCCCGGCGTCGCCGTCCGCGCCGACGACGTCCGCGCCGACGACATGTCGGCCGCTTCTGATCTCGAGACCCGACGGTGGCACGTCGGATCGAGGTCCTGGCCAATGCCGACGGCGACGTGGCACGGCGTCGTCGCCGTGCTCGCCGCGCTGGTGTGCCTCTCACCGTTCGTCGTGCTCCTGGTCGAGATGGTCGGCCGCACCTGGTACCCGGCGGGTGATCGCTCGCTCGTCGAGCTCATGGTCCGCGACATCGGGCTCCACACGCCGTTGGTCGGGCCCTACTCCCGCTATGGCTGGAACCACCCCGGTCCGGCGCAGTACTGGCTGCTCGCCATCCCGTACCGGCTCACCGGTTCGACCACCGTGTCGCTGCTCGTCGCCACCATCACCGTGAACGCGGCGTCGGTGGCCGCGATGCTGTGGATCGCGTGGCGCCGTGGTCGGGTGGTCCTCACGACGCTCGCGGCTGCGGCGCTGGCCATCCTCCTCGCTTCCTCAGGGGCACGGTTCCTGGTGGACCCCTGGAACCCGTTCGTCACGGTGCTGCCCGTGGGGCTGTTCATCCTGGCCGTGTGGGCCGATGCCGATGGCGACCGCTGGGCGCTCCCCGGTGCGGTCTTCGTGGGCTCGTTCGTGTTGCAGAGCCACGTCGGCTACATCGCCATCGTCGGCGTGGGCGCGTTGTGGGTCGTCGTGCCCCGTGTCTTGACCTGGTGGCGTCGCGGGACGGGCCATCGGCGAATCCCACGGCCCACAGCGGTGGGGTGGACGACCGCGGTCATCGGTGTGGTGCTTTGGGCGCCGGTGGTGTGGGACCAGCTGTTCGGGATGCACAACCTCTCGGAGCTGTTCTCGTACTTCACCTCGTCCAGCGATGCGCAGGTCGGCCCGGGCTACGCCGCCGGGCTGGTCGCTCGCGAGGTCGGCGTGGGTGCACCGTGGTTCTCCGGCACGCCCGAGCCGGTGCGGATCGATGGGGGTGTCGAGGCCACTGCGATCTGGAAGCTGTGGGTGGTGCTCGGCGTGCTCGTGATCAGCGGGGCCCTGGCCTGGTGGGCATCGCGCCGAACGTCGATCGCGGCGGGAACCGGAACCGAAGCTGACGAGACCGGAACCGAGGTCGGCGACGCGCCCGACCGGCGTCGCGACCTGGGCGCGGCGCGGCTCACCGCGGTGATGATCACGATGCTCCTCGCAGGGGTGTTCGCCGTGGCGCGCATCACCGACGTGGCCTTCGACTACCTGGTGCGGTGGTGGTGGGTGATGGGGGCGCTCACCTTCGTCGCTGTCGTGTGGGCGTTCTGGAGCGCCCTGCCGGCGAAGGCCCATCGATCGCTCACGATCGTCGCCGTCGCGCTGGCGGGCGTGGTGCTGGCGTCGAACACCGTCGACTCGGTGCGCGCCGCCACGCGCCTCGACCTGCTCGAGCCGGAATTCGCCGGTCCGATCTCGGAGATCGCCGGCCCGACGATCGAGGCGTTGCCGGTGGGCGAGCCGGTGCGCGTGGCGTCGGCGGGCTCTGGGCCGGGTTCGGTCACCGACGGCGTGCGGCTCCAGTTGGAGCGGGCCGGCATCCCAACGCTCGTGTCGCCCGACCTCGGCTTCAAGTTCGGCGAGCACCGCAGCACCGATTCCGTGGAGCCCACCGCGACCGTGTGGGTCGTGAGCGGCGACGAGCTCCGCAGCTGGATGGACCGCGACGACATGCGCTTCGTGACGCTCTCCGACCCGATGACCCCCGACGAGCGCGACGCCTGGAGCGCCGAAGCGGCGACGTTGGCCGATCAGTTCCGTGCCGCGGGAAAGCAGGATCTCGTGGACATGCTCTACTCCGACGAAAGCCTCTTCTGGGCGAAGGACGTGCCGGGCGTGGACCTCGATCTGCTCGAACGGGTCGAGGCCGGGCGCCGTCTGGGACGCCCCTACGCCGTGTTCATCGGCGAGCCGACCGATCGCTGACCTTCAGCGCGCAGTGGCCTCGACCGGTTCTCGGACGGGGGTCTTGGTGGACCACCACCAGGCGTACGCGAGCATGGCGATGCCGAGCAGAACGTAGAGGTTGCCTTGCACCGTCTCGGTGACCGTCCACGCGAACTCGCGGTCGTTCGTCGACGGCACACGCCAGATGATCCACACCGGCCGGGAGAACAGCACGGCGGCGGCGACGAGCGCGGTCCACGCCTGCCAGGTGCCCCGCTGGAACGCGACGTGGAAGCCGAGGACGCCGGCCGGAACGAGCCACACCCAGTGGTGGGACCACGAGACCGGCGACACCAGCAGGCCGGTGAGGGCGCACACCAGCACCCCGGCGAGTTCGGGACCACGGCGCTGGACCCGCACCGCGATCCAGAAGCCGACGACCGCAACCACGGCGGCGATGGGATACCAGAGCGCCGTAGTCCCCGAGGTCGCGTCGGTGAGCCGCACGACGAAGGCGTTCACACTCTGGTTGGACACGTACGCCACGCCGCCGACCCGCGTCGAGTCCATGAACAGGCGCTCGAACCAGAAGTCGGCGGATTCCGGCGGGAGGACGATGAAGCCGATCATCACGGTGGCGGCGGCGGTGATCATCGCCCGGACGCCGGCCGCGTAGCGCCTGGTGAGCAGCAGGTACGGGATGAAGATGGCCGGCGTCAGCTTCAAGCCGGTGGCGATGCCGACCCCGATCCCCTTGAACCGGGAGTCGTCGGGCAGCAGCAGGTCCGCAACGACGATGGCCATCAGGATCAGGTTGATCTGGCCGAAGTGCAAGGTGGAGTCGACCGGTTCGAGCATGGCGCCGACCGCGGCGATCGCCAGTACGACGCCGATGGAGCCCTTGTCGAGCCGGTAGCCGAGCGAGCGCAGCGACACGGCGGTCGTCACGATCAGCGCGATGACGTTGAGGACGATCATCCCGGCCTGCACCGCCCAGAACGCGAACAGCGTGAGCGGAAGGAACGTCGCCGCCGCGAACGGCGTGTAGGTGAACGGGAGGAAGTTCTCGTACTTGAGGAAGTACAGCTGGTCGGTCTCGCGAGCCATGGTCCCGCCCCAGTGGTACACGCGGAGGTCGATGGTGCTCCAGCCGTCTTCGCTCACCCAGTCCACGCCGTAGCGGATGAGCACGAGCGCGAAGAGCACGCTGCCGAGGATCAGCCAGCGTGACGAGAGAGCCTTTCGCCCCGCACGAGTCGGGGCCGCCGTCGGGGTGCTCAAAACAGGCGCAGGACGGGCGACTCGATGCCTCGCAGCTCGTCGTAGTCGACCTCGACGCAGTCGATGTCCCGGGAGCCGGCCAGCACCTTGGCCTGCGGCTTGATCTCCTGCGCGACGAACATCCCCCGGACGGGTCGCAGGGTCGGGTCGAGGTTGAGGCGTTCGATGTAGCGGGTGAGCTGCTCGACGCCGTCGATCTCGCCCCGGCGCTTGATCTCCACGGCGATGGCGTTGCCGTCACCGTCGCGGCACAGCAGGTCGACCGGGCCGATGTCGGTGGGGTACTCACGGCGCACGAGGCGGAAGTCCTCGCCCAGGCGTCCGACCTGCTCGGCCAGCAGCTCCTGCAGGTGCGCCTCGACGCCGTCCTTCTGGAGGCCGGGATCGACGCCGAGGTCGTAGGAGTCGTCGGCGAAGATCTCTTCCATGGTGATGGTGAGCGTCTCGCCTTTGGGGTTGGTGACGACCCACCGGTCGGACTCCTCGCGCACCGTGCAGGGCGCGGTCATCCAGTTGAGGGGCTTGTAGGCGCCGCCGTCGGCGTGGATGCACACGCATCCGTCGGACTTCACCATGACGAGGCGGGTGGCGAGCGGGAGGTGGGCCGACAGCCGTCCGACGTAGTCCACCGAGCACCGGGCGATGACGAGCCGCATGGACACCACCTTACGGACCCGGCGGCGTCAGGCCGGTACCCGACCCTGGGGGAGGTGGGTCCTGGCCGGGAAGATGGCGGTGTCCTCAGCTCAGGTGGCGGCCGTGAAGGCGGCTGCGGATGAGCTCGCGTCGCTCCTGGAGCTCGCGGTAGGTGAGGCGGTCGGTCTCCGCGCTGATGCCGATGGTGTTCTTCACGCTGCCCAGGTCGACCTCGAAATTGGACGGGTCGATGCCGACCTCGGCGACGAGGCGGGCGCCGTGCGCGGTGGCGAAGTGGGTGGCGATCGACGTGATCTCGGCGAACAGGTCGAGGTCGGGGGCCATGGTGGCGATGGCGCCGTCGACGAAGATCATGTTCTTCACGAACAACATCAGCTCCTTGGGCAGCCTGGCGCCGTAGGCGAGGAGCTTCTTCATCACGCCCTGGAGCTCGCGGATCATCTCGTCCGGGGTGAGCTGGGTGGGGTCGATCGGGGGACCGTCGAGGCCGAGGTCGGTGATGACCGCGTCGATGTCGGTGTCGGCGGGAAGCGCGCCGAGGTCGATGAGGGCGCGCATCTGACCCGGCAGGTCGTTCATGGTGCCGCCTATGAGGAGGCGGAGGAACGCCATCCGGCGCTGGTCGTCGAGGCGGCCTGTGATGCCGAAGTCGAGCAGCACGACCTGGCCGTCGGCCAGCACGAGGAGGTTGCCGCCGTGCAGGTCGCCGTGGAAGATGCCGTGGATCATGGCACCTTCCATGAACCCGACCATGCCGGTGCGGATGACCTCTTCGGTGTCGATACCGGCGCCGCGCATGCCTTCGAGGTCGTAGAACGCGAAGCCGTCGAAGCGCTCCATGACGAGGACCCGGGGTGTGACGAGGGTGGGGTGGGGGCGCGGGACGATGTAGCCCCGCTCGTCGAGGCCAGCGAGCGCCTGGGCCACCTCCAACATGTTGTCGGCTTCGAGGCGGAAGTCGAGCTCCTCTACGATCGTCGCGGCGAACAGCTCGATCAGCGCCGGTGGGTTGGCCAGGGCGGCGACCGGGATGCGCCCGACCAGGAACGGGGCCAGCCAGGCGAGCACCCGGATGTCCTCGTGCACGAGCTTGCCGACCGATGGCCGTTGCACCTTGACCACGACGTGCTCGCCGGTGCGCAGCGTGGCGCGGTGCACCTGGGCGATCGATGCCGCCGCGATGGGCTGGCGGTCGAAGCTCGAGAACACCCGCTCGAGGCTCTGTCCCAGCTCGGACTCGACGACGGCCCGGACGTCGTCGAACGACTCGGCGGGCACCTTGTCGCGCAGCAGCTTCAGCTCGGAGACCAGCTCGTCGGGGAACAGGCCTTCACCCGAGCTGATGATCTGGGCCAGCTTGATGTAGGTGGGACCCAGCTTCTCGGCGGCGCGGCGGATGCGGCGGGACAGGTCGCGCTTGGATTCGGATCCGCCCCGTCGTCGGCCGATCAGCCACCAGCCGGCGACGGCGAGGCCGATGCGCCACACCACCGTGACGACGCGGACGCCGGGCGGGAACCGGCGGGGCCGGATGAGGTCGGGCAGGTCGCGGGCCATCGCCCAGCGCACGGACGGCACGACCCGCCGCCAGCGCATGGCCGTGCGGTCGGCGTCGATGGTCCACGGTGGGGAGCCGGAGAAGGCGCCGAGGTTGAAGTCGGCGGGCCGGTCGCCGCTCAGCGCATCGGTGTCGGACGGGGTCCCCATGGTCCGACCGAGTGTACGGGTGAGATGCTGCGGCCTCGTCGTCGACTGCCTTGGAGCGCTCTGTGTCCCCGTCTTCCCGTCATCCGCACAGGCCAGCGGCGGTCGTCGTCCTGGCCGGCGGGCGATCGGAACGCTTCGGATCCGACAAGACCCGTGCCGAGGTCGACGGCCGTCCGCTGCTCGAACGTGTGCTCGGTGCGGTTGACGACATGGATCGTGCGGTTGCCGAGGTGCTCGTGGTCGGGCCGTGGGCGCCCGACGGCGTCCGCCACCTGATCGAGCCGGACCGCTTCGGTGGGCCGCTGGCCGCGCTGACGTTCGCGCTCGCTGAGGTGTCGGCCCCGGTGGTGCTGGTGCTGGCGGCCGACCATCCGGTCTTGCAGCCCGCGCTGTTGGATCTGCTCATCGACCGGCTGGTGGCCGACCCAGCCGCCGATGTCGTGGTGCCGGTGCGAGGCAGCCACCGCGAGCCGCTCGTCGCCGCCTATCGCCGGTCGGTCGCGACGGTGGCCCAGGAATTGCTGTCCACCGGTGAGCGCAGCCTCCGGTCGCTCCTCGAAGTCGTGGCCGTCGCCGAGTTGGTCGAGCACGAGTGGCACGAGGTCGACCCGCACGGCCGGTCGTTCGTCGACATCGACCGCCGAGAGGATCTCCGCGACCACGAGCCGTGACGAGACGGCCGAAACGGCGTGCATCTCCGTCGCTTTGCGACGGAGATGCACGCAATTTGGGTTCCTTGGGGCTTTCGGTGACGTCAGGGGGCCGGCGGTCAGGTTCCGGGATCAGG
>CAZALT010000023.1:23414-29931 GCA_964485515.1 uncultured Rhabdothermincola sp.
TCAGGGGGCCGGCGGTCAGGTTCCGGGATCAGGTGTCGGTGGCCCGGTTGCGGTGAAGGGCCTCGACGAGGTGGACGATGCCGGGGAGGACGGCCGCGAAGGTCTCCTCGGCGCCTCGGGTGCTGCCTGGGAAGGTGGCCACGACGGTGGCGTCGATGAGACCGGCGACACCGCGGGACATGAGGGCGTAGGGCGTGCGGTCCTGGCCGTAGGATCGAGCCGCCTCCATGAGCCCGGGCAGGTCGGTGGTCAGCAACGGTCCGACCACTTCGACGGTTCGGTCGTCCGGGCCGATCCCGGTGCCGCCGACGGTGACCACGACGTCCACGCCGTCGGTCACCTGAGCCTGCACCGCGGCGATGAGCTCGTCGTCCGCACGGGCCAACACGGTGTGAGTGGTCACGTCGAACCCTGCGTCCCGCAGGCCACGGTCGACCGCATCGCCCGCGGTGTCGTCCTTGGCTCCCGTGGCGACGAGCTTCGACACGACGACGACGGCCGCCCGGCCCGACGTCACGGCCCGGCGGTAGTGCGACTTCCCCCCGAGCTTCTCGACGAGGCGGACGCCCTCGACGACCATCTCCTCGGTGGCGTGGGGCTTCATCATGTCGTAGACGCACAGGGCCGTGGCAGAGGCGGCGGCCAGCGCCTCCATCTCGACGCCGGTCGACGCGATGGTGCGCACGGTGGCCACGATGTGCAGCGCGGCGGGCTCGGGGTGGATCTCGATCACGGTGTCGAGGATCGGGATCGGATGGCAGTGGGGGAGCCAGAACGGGGTCTGCTTCACCGCCATGAGCCCGGCGATGCGGGCCGCCTCGATCACGTCGCCCTTGTCGACTTCGCGTCCGACGACGAGGGCCACACCGTCGCTGCCGAGGGCGATGCGCGCCTCGGCGGTCGCCGATCGCAGGGTCGTGGGCTTGGCGGTGATGTCCTTCATCGGTGCGCCGTGCTCGTGTGCGCCGTGCTCGTGTGTGTCGTGGTCGGGGTAACGGAGCTCGTCGGGGCCGTTGCCGACGCAGGGGACTCGAGCGCGCAGCCTTGGACGAAGGCGCTGGTGCCGTCGGCGTAGAGCTCTTCCTTCCAGATGGGCACCGTGTGCTTGACGGCTTCGACCACCGCGGCGATAGCGGCGAAGCACTCGGCACGGTGCGCCGACCGGACGACGGCGACGATCGCGGCGTCACCGATCTCCAGGTCGCCCACCCGGTGCACGACGCGGCACACCGGGACGTCGTGGTCTCTCGCGATCGCGACCTCGATCTCGCGGATCATCTTGTCGGCCATCGACTCGGCCGCCGAGTACGACAGGCGAAGGACCGCCTTGCCGTCCTGGTGATCGCGCACGACCCCGGTGAAGGTGGCCAGCGCGCCGCAGTCGGGGCGCTCGGTTCCCGCCACGAGCGAGTCGAGGTCGAGCGGATCGGCCTGGATGCGCGGGCTGGCGTCGGTCACGTCGTCATCCTCACGGACCCGTCATCGATGGGCAAGGCGTGCCGGCGGTGCCGTGAGGGTTCTGGGCGGTGACCCCACTCCGTTCTGGCGTTCCTCGCCGTTGTTCTGCAACGGCGAGCGACGCAATTTCGGTGGGGTCGAGCAGGGTCGAGCAGATCGGGTCTCATCCGCCGGCGACCGGCGGGAGAAGGGCCACCTCGATCGGGCCGTCGATGCGATGGTCGCGGGCCACGAGCTCGTCGTCGATGGCGACCGCGCACGTCGGGAGCAGGCGCACGAGGCCGTCGGCCGCCCCGCGGCTGGTTGCGAGCGCGGCGAGGACGTCGTCGACGGTGCCGGGGCGGTCGAGCACGACGGCGAGCACCTCGGCACCGGCCTCCCGGCGGGCCGGGCCGTAGCACCGCACGGTGACCTCAACCGCCACGGGTGTGCATCTCCCGGTGGGGGTCTCGCTGCAGGATCTGGACGGGGACCGGCGAGCGACGCTCGGCGAGGGCGACCCGGTCGACCGCGCCCTGGTCGTCGCGGGCCGCCCATTCGGTGGCGATGCGATCGCGGAGCTCGCCACGCGTCGCCCCGCCCCGCAGCGCAGCTCGCAGGTCAGAGCCGGTGGCGGCGTAGAGGCAGCGGTACCACGTGCCGTCGGCGGTCAGCCGGGCCCGGTCACACGACGCGCAGAACGGCGTGGTGGTCGACGGCACGATGCCGAACTGAGTCCCGTCCGCGGTGCGGTATCGGCGAGCGGGAGCGGACGACCGAGTGGAGACCGGCTCGATGGGACCGTGCCGCTGGGCGATCGTGGCGAGCATCTCGTCGGATGAGACGACCTGCGAGGGCTGCCAGCTCGTCGCGCCGTCGACGTCCATGTACTCGATGAACCGCAGCTCGGCACCCGCATCGGAGGCGAAGGCGAGGAGGTCGCCGATCTCGTCGTCGTTGACGCCGGCCATCACGACAGCGTTGACCTTCGTCCCGGTGAAGCCGACGCGGCGGACGGCGTCGATCCCGGCGAGGACGGCGTCGTGGTTGTCGCGGCGGGTGAGGCCATGGTGTCGTTCGGGTCGGAGCGTGTCGAGGCTGATCGTGACGCGGTGCAAGCCGGCCACCATCAGGGCCGCGGCGTGGTCGGCCAGCAGGGTGCCGTTCGTGGTGAGGGCGATGTCGTCGATCAGCTCGATGCGGGCCAGGCGCTCGATCAGGTCGGGCAGGCCTCGGCGGAGCAGGGGCTCACCGCCGGTGAGGCGAACCTTGCGCACACCGACTTCGGCGAAGGCGCCCACGAGCGTCTCGAGCTCCTCGAAGGTCAAGATGTCGTGACGGGGCAGCCACTCGTACTCGTCGTTGGGCATGCAGTAGGTGCACCGCAGGTTGCAGCGATCGGTGACCGAAACCCGTAGATCGTGCAGCCCTCGACCCCGAGCATCGACCAGGGCCGGGTCAGCAACGGTTGAGGCCGAGGTGGGTGAGGTCGGGGCCGGCGAAGAGGGAGCGGGACTGGTGAAGGACATGAGGGTGACGAGTGGCGTGGTCTGACGCGGCGTAGATCTCGCCGATGCTGACGGCGCGGATCGATGTGCGATTGGGGGACCGACCGCATCAGCGTAGGACGGTTGGACGGTGCTCCGACGCTGATCCGACGCTGATCCGACGTTGTGAACTGGGGTCCGTGCGCTCTCACGGAGGCCGCTCGTGGTTGCGTCAGAGGCAACACAGGAGTGTGCGTACGGAAACGAACCGGAAACAACGCCTGGTCACACTCGTCGCGTGCCCCCCCGCCCGCTCGATGCGCTGACGGTTGGCGTCACCGCCGATCGGCGCAGTGGCGAGCAATCTGAGCTCCTCCGACGACGTGGCGCGCGCATCGTCCACGGGCCGACGATCTCCACCGAGCCCCTCGGTCCCTCCGACGTCGTCCTGCCGGCGACCCGCGCCGCCATCGCCCATCGACCTGAGGTGGTGGTGTTCACCACGGGGCTCGGCGTGCGTTCGTGGATCGACGTCGCCGAGTCCGCAGGTCTGGCCGAGGACCTCGTCGACTCGATCGACGCAGCCACCCTCGTGGTGGCCCGTGGGCCCAAGGCCCGTGGTTCGGCGGCCACCTTCGGCATCGACGTCCACTGGGAGGCCTCCGAGGCCCGGGCGAGCCAGATCCTCGAACACCTCCGACCGCAGGTCGACGGCCGTCGGGTCGTGGTGCAGCGCGACGGCGAGGAGATCCCGCATCTCGCCCTGGCCCTCGAAGCCGCGGGTGCCGAGGTGGTCGACGTCGCGGTCTACCGGTGGAAGCTCCCGGTAGACCGTGAGCCGGCGAACCGACTCATAGCCGGCGTCATCGAGGGTTCGATCGACATCGTCACGTTCACATCCGCGGCGTCGGCGAGGAACCTGGTGACGCTCGCCGAGGAGGCGGGCGTGGGAGATTCGCTGCGCGAGGCCGCAGCGCAGCGAGTGCTGGTCGCGGTGGGAGACGTCACGGCCGAGGCGGTCGAAGCCCTCGGCCTCGGCCCTGCCATCGCGCCGGAACGGCCGCGCCTCGGAGCCATGACCCACCTGGTGTCGAACACCGGAGCGGAGCTGCCAGCGGTGGACATCGGCGGAGTCCACGTTCGAGTCGGCGGATCCGCGGCACTCGTGGGGGAAGCCGTCCTCGAGCTCGCACCGCAGGAGCTGGCGGTGTTCACCGCTCTGGCCCGCAAACCCGGAGTCGTGCTGGCCAAGGCGGAGCTCCGCCGCACCGCCTGGGCCCCGGGTGCGAACGTCGACGACCACGCCGTCGAGGTCACCGTGGGGCGGCTGCGTCGTCGCCTTCCGGCCGAGCTTCAGATCTCGACTGTGGCCAAGCGCGGCTACCGCCTCATCCCCGGGTGATCGGGCGTGTCTCGCTCGCGACCTCACAGCAGTCGGCGCAGAACGTGCGCGCGGGGACACGTCCCGTTCCTCACAACACACCTGGCGCTGCGTGCGCTGCATGTCGCGCGACGGACCCGATGCGGCAACGGCGGGGAAAACCCCGATTCGTACGGTGCTCCCACCAACCCCCACCCGTGTCGGAGCAAACCATGACCGTGACCTCCAGTCCTCCTGATGAGTCCGTGACTGATGAGTCCGTGACTGATGAGTCCCTGGCCGACCCGATCGCCGTGATCGTCGATCCGAGTCGGGGCGACACGGCCGGATCGGTCGAGCCCCGGGAGCCCGAGCGGGATGGCAAGGGGTGGATCACCCGCTGGTATCCCGAAGACCTCGGCTTCTGGGACGCCACCGGCGCCAAGGTGGCCAAGCGCAACCTGGGGTTCTCTGTCTTCTCCGAGCACGTGGGCTTCTGCATCTGGAGCATGTGGTCGGTCCTCGTGCTGTTCCTCGGGACGGACTACGGCTTCGACCTGAGCCAGAAGTTCCTGCTCACCACCACACCCGCCCTGGTCGGTGCGTTCCTCCGTCTGCCGTACACCTTCGCCACGGCGAAGTTCGGCGGTCGGAACTTCACGATCTTCTCCTCGATCGTGCTGCTCGTCCCGCTCACCGCCACGTTGGTCGTGCTCGAACCCGGCGTCGAGCTCCGCACGCTCCTGGTCATCTCGGCGCTCGCCGGTATCGGCGGCGGAAACTTCTCGTCGTCGATGTCGAACATCGACGCCTTCTACCCGCAGCGGCTCAAGGGTTGGGCGCTGGGACTCAACGCCGGCGGCGGCAACCTCGGCGTGGCGAGCGTCCAGCTCGTCGGCCTGATCGTGCTCGCCACGGCCGGTGCGTCGCATCCCCGCTACGTGCTCGCCTTCTACATCCCGCTCGTGGTCATCGCCACCATCGGCGCCGCCAGCAAGATGGACAACCTCCGCACGGCGTCGAACGACAAGGGCGCGATGCGCGAGGCCGTGAAGCAAGGCCATGCCTGGATCGTGATCGTGCTCTACCTGGCCACGTTCGGATCGTTCATCGGCTTCGGGTTCGCCTTCGGGCAGGTGCTGCTCAACCAGTTCAGCGACCAGTTCGCCACGCCGGCCGACGCGGCCCGCCTCACCATCATGGGCCCGCTCATCGGCTCGCTCATCCGCCCGTACGGCGGCAAGCTCGCCGACCGCTTCGGCGGCGCCCGGGTGTCGCTGGTGATGTTCGGGCTCATGATCGTGGGGACGGGCGTGGTCCTGACCGCCTCGGCCGCCGAGTCGCTGCCGGTGTTCATCGCCGGCTTCACCGTGCTGTTCGCCTTCACCGGGCTGGCCAACGGCTCCGTGTACAAGATGATCCCGACGATCTTCAAGGCCAAGGCCGACCTCGCCGTGGAGGCCGGGGTCAACCGCGAGGACGCCGATCGCCAGGCCCGCAAGCTCTCCCGGGCCCTCATCGGCATCGCCGGCGCAACGGGAGCCTTCGGTGGCGTGCTCGTGATCCTCGCCATCCGCCAGTCGTTCCTGACGGTCGGCGACGGCGAGCGGGCCTACCTGGCCTTCATCGCCTACTACCTGCTCTGCGCCTTCATCACCTGGTTCGTGTACCTGCGTCCGTCGACCAAGCGTCTGGAAGGGATCTGACATGACCGACTCTCTCTCGACTCCCGCCGCAGGGCCGGTGGTCCTGGTCATCGGCAACGGCATGGTCGGCCACCGTCTCGTCGAGGCTGCGGTCGAGCGTGGCCTCGTCGACACCCACCGAGTGGTCGTCGTCGGCGAGGAGCGTCGCCGGGCCTACGACCGGGTCCACCTGTCGGCGCTGTTCGACGGCTCGACGCCCGACGACCTCTCGCTCGGCGACGGCTCGCCCTATGAGCACGACGCCGTCGAGCTCGTGCTCGGCGATGCCGTGGTCGCTCTCGACCCCGACGACAAGGTCGCCACCCTGGCGTCGGGCCGCACGGTCTCGTACGAGGCCTGTGTGCTGGCCACCGGGTCGGCGCCGTTCGTGCCACCGATCGACAACACAGACGCCGCGGGCAGCTTCGTGTACCGGACGATCGACGACCTCGACGCCATGCGGGCGTGGGCCAGCGGATGTCGGACCGGCGCGGTGGTCGGTGGAGGTCTCCTCGGCCTCGAAGCGGCCAACGCACTGAAGCTGCTCG
>CAZALT010000024.1:0-2761 GCA_964485515.1 uncultured Rhabdothermincola sp.
CCGCTCCCCCATCCCCATGCGTTCACGAGCACGCACCAGGACGAACCCGACACCGACCTGCCCCAACCCGACCTGCCCCAACCCGACCAGCCCCCCACGGCGGAGGACCCCACGTGAACGGCGCCCAAGCCCTCATCCGCACGCTCGTCGACAGCGGAGTCGACGTCTGCTTCATGAACCCGGGCACATCCGAGATGCACTTCGTCGCCGCCCTCGACGACGTACCCGAGATGCGCGGCGTGCTGGCCCTCTTCGAGGGGGTCGCCACGGGTGCCGCGGACGGCTACGCCCGGATGAGCGGTCGACCGGCGGCGACGTTGCTGCACCTCGGTCCGGGGCTCGGCAACGGCATCGCCAACCTCCACAACGCCCGCCGCGCCAACACCCCCATCGTCAACATCGTCGGGGACCACGCAACCACCCACGCCGTGTACGACGCGCCGCTCCAATCGGACATCGACTCGCTCGCGTCGAACGTCTCCAAGTGGGTTCGGTCCAGCCCGATGAGCGCAGCGGTCGCCCACGATGCCGCCGAGGCGACCGCCGCGTCGCTATCCGCTCCGCACGGCACGGCCACCCTCGTGCTCCCCGCCGACGTGTCGTGGACCGACGGAGCGAGCCCGGCGGCTCCGGTCTCGCCCGCCCCGCTTCGGTCGGTCGGACAGGACTCGATCGACGCGGTCGCCAAGGCGTTGCTCTCAGGCCGGCGTGCCGGTCTGCTCATCGGCGGCAGAGTGCTGCTCGAGGACGGACTCGTGCTCAGCTCCCGCGTCGCCGCCACCACCGACGCGCTCCTGCTCGCCGAGACGTTCCCCGCCCGCATCACCCGCGGTGCGGGCCTCCCGAACCCGGAGCGGCTCGGCTACCTGGCCGAGTTTGCCCAGGCGCAGCTCGACGGACTCGACCACCTCGTCCTGATCGACGCGGCTTCACCGGTGTCCTTCTTCGCCTATCCGGACAAGGCCAGCGACTTCGTCCCCGAAGGCTGCGAGGTCCACGTCCTCGCAGCCCGGGATGAGGACGTGCTCGACGCGCTCGCTCGTCTCGCCGACGCCGTCGACGCTCCTCTCGACGCCGCGGTGCTCAAGGAGCCGGGGCGTCCCACGCCTCCCTCTGGCGAGCTGACCCCGCAGTCGGTGGCGATGGCCGTCGGAGCGACCCTGCCCGACGACGCCATCATCTCGGATGAGGGCAACACGTCGGGGCTGTTCGTGTCGGGGCTCACCGCCGGTTCGGGACGCCACGACTGGTTGTGCGTCACCGGCGGCGCCATCGGCGACGGGCTGCCCATGGCGACCGGCGCCGCCATCGCCTGTCCCGACCGCCCCGTCCTCTGCCTCGAATCCGACGGCAGCGCGCTCTACAACATCCAGGCCCTGTGGACGCAGGCCCGTGAAGGCCTCGATGTGACGACGCTGTTGTTCGACAACGCGGCGTACGCGATCCTCCGCTTGGAGCTGGGACGGGTCGGCACCGACGGCGGCGGACCCCGTGCGCGCGACATGTTGGACCTCAGCCGTCCGTCGCTCGACTTCGTCGCGATCGCCGAGGGATTCGGCGTCCCGGCGGCCAAACCGATCACGGGCGAGGAGCTGATGGCGGCCCTCGAGTTGGCCTTCGACGAGCCCGGACCCCATCTGATCGTGGTTGAGGTCGAACCGATGTTCTGAGTCAGGATCGGTGTCCTGACGGGCATTGCAGCCTGCCCCGAGGCGAATCGAGCGATTCGGAACGCGGCTCGAATTGCATCGATGGAAGTTCGTTCGGTATAGGCGGGTCGTGCTTGTGAGATCCGTCACAAATCGACGGAAGAACCACGCGTTCTCGTGGATCCGTGGTTACGTTCGTAACTCAACCGCAACACAGCGGATCCGCGCGGCCGTCGGATCACCTTTCGATCGCCGCAGCGTTGACCCCCCACCCCCGAGGTGATTCCCGCCCATGAAACCCAACCCCTACCTCCGCGCGTCCCTGGCCATCGTGGCCGCTCTCGTGCTGGGGAGCGCCGTGACCGCCGGAGCCCAGTCGCTCAGCGGCACGGAGAGCATCTCCGAGGTCAGGCCGGTGGAGGCTCGCGCCGACGTCGTGCGCGACACCACGACCACCGCCAGTCCCACGCCGAGCGGCGCCGAGGCCGGCGCCGCGTCGCGCGCCGAGGTCGCGGCTCTCCAGGCCGAGGCTGACCGCGAGGCCGAGGTCCTCGCCTACTACAAGCGACTCGAGGAAGAGGCCGCGTACTTCAAGGCGCTCGAAGAGCAGGCCTACTTCGCCGAGATGGAGCGCAAGGCCGCCGTGGAAGCCGCCGCCGCCTACCGGCCCGTCGGTGTCCCCGACGATTCGTACTGGGATCGCATGGCCACCTGCGAGACCGGCGGCAACTGGTCGATGTCCGGCTCGAGGTACAGCGGTGGTGTGGGCTTCGCCAACACCACCTGGAACGCCTGGGGCGGCCGCGAGTTCGCCCCCAACGCCGGCCAGGCCACCCGTGAGCAGCAGATCGTCGTGGCCAACCGGGTCGCCACCCAGGGCTACGGCAGCGTCGCCGCCGTCGGCTACTCCGGCTGGGGATGCGCCCGCCACTCGGTCGGCTATCCCTGATTCCCACACCTGCAGATCTCGTACGCACCGGTCAGAAACCGGTCGCGTGCGTACCCAGGCACTTCGCATAGCACCAGATACGCACGCGACGGCCATGGCCCAGGGCTACACCGGTCAGAAACCGGTCGCGTGCGTACCCAGGCACTTCGCATAGCACCAGATA
>CAZALT010000024.1:2861-29117 GCA_964485515.1 uncultured Rhabdothermincola sp.
CACCGGTCAGAAACCGGTCGCGTGCGTACCCAGGCACTTCGCATAGCACCAGATACGCACGCGACGGTCATGGCCCGGGGCTGCACCGGCTAGAACGAGCCCCGTGTCCTCCGCCGGTCCGCTCATCCTGCTCCCCCCGTCTGAAGGCAAGGCCCCGGGAGGCGACGGTCCGGCCTGGACGCCGGGATCCGGCGCGTGGCCCGAGCTCGACGCCCGGCGGTCGACGGTGGTCAAGGCCCTGCAGGCCGCCATGCGCAAGCCTGTCGCGGCTCGGTCCAAGTTGCTCGGCGTCAAGGGTGACGCCCTGGTGGCGGCCACCGCGACCAACCTCTCCGTGCTGGACACGGCAACGATGCCGGCCATCGACCGCTACACCGGCGTGCTGTACGACGAGCTCGACGCCTCGAGCCTGTCGAAGATCGTTCGGCGACGGTTCGACGAGCAGGTGGTGATCTTCAGCGGACTGTGGGGCATCGTGCGCCCTGGTGACCCCATCCCCGACTACAAGCTCAAGATGGGCGCGTCTATCGGACGTCCCGGCAAGCTCTCGACGTGGTGGCGTGCGGCCGTCACCGACGCCCTTGCCCCCTGCACCGCGAACCGGGTCGTGTGGGACCTGCTCCCGAACGAGCACCGCGCCGCGTGGGCGCCACCCGTGAACCCGACCACAAGTGCCCCGACCCACATCGTGTCGGTGCGCTTCCTCGACGAGCAGCAACCCACGACGGGGGGCAAGTCGGGCGAACTGATCGCCGTGGCGCACTGGAACAAGCTCCTCAAGGGATCGCTCGTCCGCCACATCGTCGCGGCACAGCTCGACGACCCCGAGGGCCTGGCCGACCTCGCCCATCCCCGGGGCTATGTCCTTCGCCCCGAGCTCACCCAGATCGAAGGCAACCGCACGCTCGTGAGCATGGTCCTGCCCTACGACCGCGCCGACGACCGCGACAACCGCGCCGACCGCGCCGACCGCGACAACCGCACCCACGACCGCGACGACCGCGCCCAAGACCGTGCCCAGGACCGTGCCGAGGAGCCCGACGACGACGACGGCACCCATGACCGCCGCGACGCCAGGCTGGTGCCATGAGACGCTTCGACTGTCCCACCTGCGGGCAGCACGTCTACTTCGAGAACACGGCGTGCCTCGCCTGCGGAACGGTGCTGGGGTTCGACTCTGCCTCCCGCGAGATGGTGGCGAACGGTGCCGACTGGGCGCCGTGCCGCAACGTAGTCGTCGCCCGCTGCAACTGGGTGGTGCCCCCCGACAGGCGCGGCGCCCTGTGCGCCTGCTGCCGGCTCACCCGGACGCGACCCGCCGACGACGATCCGGCGATCATCGCCCCGTTTGCCGCGACCGAGGCCGACAAGCGTCGCCTGGTCTTCCAGCTCCTCGAGCTCGGACTCCCGATCGTGGCCTACGAAGACGCGAACCCCAACGGCCTGGCCTTCGACCTGCTGTCGAGTCGCGACTACGGCGTGACGATCGGCCATCGGGACGGCCTGATCACCCTCGACCTCGCCGAGTCCGACAACGCCCACCGCGAAGCGGTCCGCCAGCAGCTCGGCGAGGCGTACCGAACGGTGCTCGGCCACCTCCGCCACGAGATCGGTCACTACTACTGGCCGATCCTGGTCGGACAGGCCGGCCACCTCGATGAGTTCCGGACGCTGTTCGGCGACGAGCAGGTCGACTACGTCGCCGCCGTCGACGCCCACTACGCCGCTGCGCCTCCGAGCGACTGGTCGAGCCGGTTCGTGAGCGCCTACGCCTCGATGCACCCGTGGGAGGACTGGGCTGAGACCTTCGCCCACTACCTCCACATCCTCGATGCGCTGCAGACCGCGGGATCGTTCGGGATGCGGATCCAGGGCACACCGCCCGGCACCGACCGACCGGACGGCGCCCTCAACCCCGCGGAGCACTTCCAGGTCGTGATCGACCGCTGGATCCCCCTCGCGACCGCGCTCAATGCCGTGAACCGCAGCATGGGCAAGGACCCGCTCTACCCGTTCGTGCTCACGCCTGCCGTCATCGACAAGTTGAGCTTCGTGGATCGCCTCGTCCGCTCCTGAGCGCCGTCCGGGCGTGGTGGTTCAGAGCGCGTCGAGGAAGTCGACGGCGTGCTCCTCGATCGTTTCGGCATCGAAGTCGAGGGTGGCGACGTGGTAGCTGTGCTCGAGCGTCACACGGGTGACCGGTCCGGCCACGCTGCTGGCCACGACGTCGCTCGAGGCGGGATCGACGACGTGGTCCTGCACGCTGGTGAACAGAAGGACGGGGCACTCGATGGTGCCGAGCACCGGCGCCGTCTCGGCGACCGCGGCCATCAGCGACAGGAGTGGACGCACCGGCGTGCCGTCGTAGGCCAGCTCGATGGCATCGGGATCGGCGATGTCGCTGCCGATGGCGTCGATCAGCTCACCTTCGGCAAGCAACGCCTCGAGGAAGGCGAACGTGTCGGCATCGGCTGGCTCGGCGAGCGGGTTGACGAGGACGAGACCGGCCAGGTCGTCGTGGCGGGTGGCGAGCCACAGCGCCAACGCCCCGCCCATGCTGAGACCGGCGACCACGACCTGGTCCACGCGCTCGGAGAGCTCGAGGTAGGCCTTCTCGGCCGCCGCCGACCAGTCGTCCCAGTCGGTCTTGAGCATCTCGAGCACACTGGTGCCGTGACCGGGGAGGAGCGGAAGCTCGACGGTGCAGCCCCGCGCCGCAAAGGCGCGTGCCAGGCTCCGCATCGACTGCGGGGTGCCCGTGAAGCCGTGGAGCACCAGCACACCCATGGGGCCTCCGTCAGCCGAGTACGGCTCGGCGCCAGGCAAGATGTCGAGTGCGGGCATGACCGACTCCCCGTGGTACCCGGAATCGCCCCCTCGGCGGCCCCGGTCGTGCTGCGGGGTCACCCTAGGGCAGCCCCATCCGAGTGGAAACCGCACCGGTGTCGGTTCACACGCCCCTAACGTCGACGGGATGCGACTCTCGATCTGGCCGTTGACACCGCAGTCGTGGTCGGACCTGCTTGCCGCGGTCCACCACGCCGACCGCACCGGGTGGGACGGGGCGTACGTCGCCGACCACTTCATGGGCGACGGCGGCGAGTTCGGGGCCGAGACGACACCGTGGCTCGAAGCCACCGCAACCGTGCCCGCGCTGCTCACCTCCACGAAGCGGTTGCGAGTCGGCACGCTGGTGCTCGGGTCCACCTACCGGCATCCCGCCGTGCTCGCCAACTGGGCCGCGAGCGTCGATCAGCTCTCCGGGGGCCGCCTCGTCCTCGGGGTGGGCGCCGGGTGGCAGCGCAACGAGCACGACCAGTACGGCATCGAGCTCCCGAAGCCCGGCCCGTTGCTCCGCCGGTTCGAGGAGTACTGCCAGGTCCTCAACGGATTGCTGCGCGACGAGCTCACCACGATCGACGGCGAGTGGTTCCAGCTCGACGACGCGCGCTGCGAGCCGAAGCCGGCCCAGACCGAGATGCCGCTGCTGATAGGAGCCAAGCGCGATCGCATGCTGCGTGTCGTCGCTCGCCATGCAGACCAGTGGAACATGTGGGGGCTGCCGGAGACGATCGCCGAGCGCGCCGCCGAGCTGGATCGGGCCTGCGCCGAGGTGGGACGAGATCCCACCGACATCACGCGGTCCGCCCAGGTGCTCGTGCGGCTCACCGACGATGCGGAGACGGGGCGGTCGTTCATCGAATCGTCGGCACCCCGCGCTGCGTTCGCCGGCACGGCCGCGCAGTTCGCCGAGGTCGTCGGGCGATGGGCCGAGGTGGGCGTCAGCGAGGTGATCGTCCCCGATTCCGCGCTCGGCACCGGCTCCGAGCGTCTCGATGCGATGGACGGGCTCCTGGCCGCCGTGCGCGCCACCGCCGCGTAGCTTCGATCGTCAGGTCGAGACGACCCCCTTCGGGAGCGGCAACGCGATGTCGGTGTAGGTGACGATGCCGGGATCGGAGGCGACCACGTAGGGGATGGCGTTGATGGCTGGCATCGCGGTCATGATCATGCCGAGGACCATGAAGTCGGCGAAGGTCGTCGCCTCGAAGTCGGGCGGTGGGAGGTACTCGAGCGTGGCGGTGACCGTCGGCCGCCCATCGACCCTGATCACGTGGCCTTCCTTGATCTCCCAGTCGGGCACGAGCTGCTGACCCTTGCGCCACCGGACGTTGAGCTCGACGACGGTCTTGTCGCCCACCCGGCCCTGCCAGCTCGCGTAGACCCCGGCGACGTGCCCAGCCTCGATCGTCCACGAGTCCATCACGACATCTTCGGTCGCCATCGCGTACTCGGCCTCGCACACCACCGCGTCGAGCTCGACGCCGAGCGCGTCGGCGACCAGCTCGACAGCTTCACCGAAGACGAGCGTGCCCTGCTCGGCCATGCCCGCAAGCTCGGGGTCGTCCATCGGTCGCCCGAATCCGCACGGCAGCTCGGTGGCCGGCGAGTCGTACAGCGTGGTGTCGGAGGCCTCGTCGATCGTGATCTTGTCGATTCGGTCGCAGATGTTCGCAGTGGCGATGCCGATCAGCTCCACGAATCCGGGGCTGATGCCGCTACCGAAGATCGACGACTGGCCGGTCTCGCACGCGGCCAGGACCCGCTCTCGATCAGCGGGGTTGCCCCGCCCGTTGATGAACGCTGCGGTGGTGACCACGTCGATGCCAGCCTCGAGGATGCGCACGAGCTCGTCGGTGCTCGGCCACATCGGGTTGTAGACGACGACGTCGGGGCTGAGCGCGAAGAGGGCGTCGACGTCGTTGGTCGCCGCCACCCCGATCTGGTCGATGCCGCACAGCTCGCCGACATCCACGCCCACCTTGTCGTCGGACCACGCGTAGCAGCCGACCAGCTCGAGGTCCGGGTTCCCCACGACTGCTCGTACCGACCGCTTGCCGACGTTGCCCGTCGTCCACTGCACCACTCGAAGCGCCATGGCGCACTCCCCCTCTGGATCGTCCACGGTCGGCATCGACGACCGATGCGACCAGATCGGGCAAAGTATACGCATATGGATATTTCTATGTTCCGCTCCCCGAAGGGTGCGCCGTGACCGACCGACCCGGCCCCGACAGGCCGGCGACCGAGCCTCGTCGAGGCCGCCCCACCCGCGCCGAGGCCGAAGCGATCGATGAGCGCCTGCGCGGCGCCGCCATCGAGGCTTTCGTCACCAAGGGGTTCGATGGCGCGACCATGGAGGCCATCGCGATCACCGCCGCCGTCACCAAGCGCACGCTGTATGCCAGGTACCCCGACAAGCAGGCCCTCTTCGCCGCCGTCGTCCCCCGTGCCCTCGCCGACATGCCGTTCCCCCGCCTGGACTTCGACCTGCCGGACGGCGATCTCGCCACGGTGCTCCGATCGTCGGCCCACGAGATGGTGGATCGGCTGATCGATCCCGACGCGGTTCGCCTGCGGCGCTTCGCCATGCTCGAGGCACGACGGCTTGCGGCCCTCGACCAGGCAGGCAACGCCGATCTGTGGTCGCAGAGCCTGCGCTCGCTCGTCGACCTGCTGCACGATCGAGCTGCGCGGGGCGAGATCTCGATCGACGACCCCGAGGCGGCCGCCGACCTGTTCGTGTCGATGGTCGCGGGCGGGCCCACCATTCGTGCCGACATGGGCGTGGTCGACTCGCCTGCCGAGGTCACCCGCCACATCGACGCCGCCGTCGATCTGTTCCTCCACGGCGTGGTGCCTCACAGCTGAAGCACGGCCCGTGGCCGTCGTCGTTCGATCCAGATCTCGTATCCGTTCTGGCGAGCACGAACCCGCCGATCGCGCCACCATGTGGACATGGCAACGGCGAACCCAGACGTGGCGGCCTACCTCGACGAGATCGATCCTGCGCTGCGCCCGCTGTTCGATCGTGTGCTCGGCGCGCTGATCGTGGGCTACCCAGGCGCCGAGGTCGTGATCTCCTACGGGATGCCCACGCTCACGGCGGGCAAGCACCGCCTCCACCTCGGCGCGTGGAGCCACGGTGTGTCGCTCTACGGGTGGCGAGCCGATTCCGCCCAGGACGACGCCGGGTTCGCCGAGCGCCACCCTGAGCTCCTGCACGGGAGGGGAACCATCCGCATCAAGCCCTCCGACGCCGAGTCGGTCACCGACGAGGAGCTGAGCGAGCTGGCACGCGCAACCCTTGCGCCGTAGTCGTCGCCACCGCCACCGCCACCGCCACCGCCACCGCCACTGTGGGGCAACCCGACTTCAACCCGACCTGGACCCGACCTCAACCCGACCTGGCGGGTGGGGGCCGAGCCTGGTTTGTCACGGCCTGCCGATGTTGGCGTAGCCTGCGTAACCCCTTGCGGGTGTAGCTCAATGGCTAGAGTCCCTGGCTTCCATCCAGGCGATGCGGGTTCGATTCCCGTCACCCGCTCCACTCCCGAGACCGCAGGCCGGACGTGCTCCGCCTGCGGTTTCGTCGTTCCCGGGTCGTTCAGCGGTCGCCCGACGCGGCGAGGTCGTAGGACCACACGTCGGGTCCGGAGCGGTGGTCGAGCAGGTAGCGCTCGGTGCGCATCGCCCCCTGGTCCATGCCGACCGGGGTGAACACCTCGAGGGGTGGTCCGCCGTCGCGCCCCTGCGCCACGCGCATGGTGACCCCGTCGGAGAGCCCGCCGTGGAGCTCGACGATCACCTCGGTGGCGCGGTGGTGCTGCAACTCGTGCGCCGTCTCGTCGAACAGATCGGAGATGTAGGTGCTCTGCCCGAGCAAGATGTCCTCGTCGGTGTGGGCCGGCACGTCGCCGACCGACACGGCGCGCACCGGGTCGTGCTCCGTGTCGCCCAGAAGGAACGCCCGGCACGACGGGCACAGGTCGTGACCTGGCTCGACCGAACGCGTGACGCAGCGCCAGCAGACTCCCTCCGGAACCACACCCCGATCCTCGGGGTGCCCCTCCTCGGTCGAGTACTGGCCTTCGTCGGAGAGGACTCGGACGATGTCGTCGACCTTGTTCACCACGGCGATCACACCCTCCCTGCATCCGAACACGTCGTTGTGCCGGCGCATCCATGATGCCAAGGTCGACCTGAGATCGGAAGGACCGAAACGGAACCGTCACCACCTTGCCCCGGTCGGACAGCGAGAGTGGCGGGTGGGTCCCGCCCGCTGACCCAGAGCAGGGTGCAACCGGCCAGGGTCGGGTCGACGTGGGTCAGATCGCGTCGGCGGGTGCGTCGGCGGGTGCGTCGTCGGCGTGGTGGTCCACCATCGATACCCCGACGTTGATGAACAGGCCTTCGGCCGACGCGGTGAGCACCTCGCCGTGGTGCATCTCCCCCTTCGCGATGATCTTGCGTCCGTCGCTGCTGTCGACCCAGCCCCGGAGGTGGATCTCCTCGTTGATCGGCGTCGGCTTGTGGTAGCGCACCGTGAGCTGGGCGGTGACCCCACCGGGCGCACCGATGGCCCCGGCGGTGCCGAGCAGTTCGTCGAAGATCTCGGCGATGACACCGCCGTGGACGTAGTTCCACGGGGGTCCGGCCAACGTGGTGGGCACCACGACCGTGCCGACCAGGGCTCGATCTTCGTCGACCTCGAGCTGTGCCGGTGGGCTGACGGGGCTGAGGGGGCCGACGATGGGCGAGTAGTAGAAGAACCGATCGGGTCGGGTGAGGTCGTGGTCTTCCATCGGCTTGTCCTCGATGGGTCCCAGGAACATCTGCGAGTGCGGAGCGTCGATCTCGGTCGCGCTCAGCAGATCGGCGATCTCGTGCAGCTTGGCGGTGGCTTCGGCGATGTCGTCGATGGACACACCGGTGACCCGGACGCCCTGGTTCACCCGTCGTGCCGCCGCGGCGAGGGCGCAACGCGCCTCGAAGTCCTCGGTCATGGGCGGCGACCGTAGCCCGTTGCGCTGACGACCCCGTCACCGACAGGTTCGAACCGACCCGACCCCTACGCCACCCGGCGATCGGCCACGAGAGGCTATGGCTGGCTCGACGCCTCGTCAGATGCTCAGCGGGCCAAGCGAGACGGCAGACGCCGGGCGAGCACCGCGCCGATCACGGCCATGGAACCCGCGAGCACGTAGACGAACATGATCGCTGTGCCTTCGTCCCACCCCGACCGGGCGCCGACCGCGATCAGCGCGCCGGCGGTGCCCGTGCCGAGGGCGGAGCCGAGCGTGTCGCACAGCTGCATGCCCGAGGTCGCCGAGCCCTCCGTGCCCACGTTCGCTTCCGACAGGACGGTCAACGCGAGCGGCGCGTACCCCAGACCGATCCCCCACCCCGCAACACCCCAGGTGAGGCAAGCCATGGCTACCGGGACCGAGGTGAACAGCACGACCGCCGTGGACCCCACACCGACGACGAGCAGGACGAAGCCGATCCCCACGAGGCGTCGCGGACCGACGCGGTTGATGAGGCGCTCCTGGGTCCACGATCCGCCGGTCCACAACACGGCTCCTGCCGTGAGGATGATCGCGCCAGACGTGTCACGTACGGTCTCGAACGCGAGCGGGATGTAGGCATCGGCCGAGAAGAACGTGAAGGTGATCACGCCCTTGACGAGCACCGCGGCGGGCAGGCCCTCCTGTGCCCGCAACGTGCCGGGAGGCGTGAGACGCCGGAGGCCCCAGATCGAGACGAGACCTCCGATGCCGATCGCTCCGACAGCGACGGGCAGCGACGAGCGGTCGAGCCCCCACAACACGAGCCCTGCGCCGAGCGCGACGACCAACGCATCGGTCAACGAGGTGGACGACGACGTGGCCGACGCGGCGCGGTCGCGGGTGGCTCCCGCGGACGAGCTCGCGACCGGCACGGGAGCGGCGAGGCGACGAAGGGCGAGCAGGGCCATCGTTCCGCATACGGCAAGCAGGGGCAGCAACCCGAGGAACACCCAGTGCCAGCTCGTTGCGTCTGCCACGACCTCGGCCAGCTTCGGTCCGACGAGCGCCGGGACGATCCACGCCGTCGACAGCAGGGCGAACACCCGTGGCCGGATCACCATCGGATAGGCGCGTCCGATGCACACGTAGGCGATCGCCGGCAGCGCACCACCACCGATCCCCTGCAAGGCGCGCCCGACGACCAGCACGAGCATCGACGGCGCGAAGCCACCGACCAGGAGACCGATGGCGAACACGCCGAGCGCGGCGGCGAACGGGATGACCGGGGCCATCCGGTCGACGAGCCGGCCCGCGACGACGATGCCGATGAGGCTGCCCAGGAAGAACGCGCTGAACACCCAGCCGTACAGCTCGATGTCGCCGAGGTCGCGCTCCACCGCGGGCATCACCGTAGCGATGGCCATCGACTCGAACGCGACCAGGGTGATGGTCAGGACGAGGCCGAACGTGAGGAGGCGACGGCCGGGAGCGAACACCGACGGCGCCTCTCCCGCGCTGCTGTCGGCCACCTCGCTCACCGGCGCAGGCTAGGCGTCAGTGGTTCGGGTCCGATCAGAAGACCGCCGCGGGACCGAGTCGACGGGCCGCAAGCACCGCACGCCGCGGCACCACGCGAAGAGGGCGGATGCCGAAGCACCCGCCCTCCGCGGACATCTGTCGCGGTCGAAGCCCGCGAGATCAGCCTTCGGCTGTGTCGCCCTTGGACTCCTCGAAGGCTTCCTTCAGGTTGGCAACGGTCTCTTCGGGGATCTCGTGACGGGTGACCGAGACCGGCTTGTACGGCTCGAACGCGTGCGAGAACTGGTCGGCATCGCCGCTCGCCCCGATGAGCAGCAGGATCGACGTCCCGTCGGTCAGCTGCTCCTTGACGTCTTTGATCATGCTCTCGTCGAGGCCGCTGTCCTTCATGGCCTTGCCGATGGCGCCGCCGATGACACCGCCACCGATCCAACCACCGAGGAAGAACAGGGGCGGGAACCACCAGAACAGGAGCATGCCGATGAGCGCGCCCCACACCGCGCCACCTGCCACCGAGCCGTGAGGCGTGTGGGTCGAGACGCGTCCCGAGTTGTGCTTCTCGACGACGGCGACGTCGTCGACCCAGGCGTAGTTGAGCTCGGTGAGCGCTCGGACCGCCGACAGCGCCGACTGCGCGCCGTAGGTCGAGTCGAACTTCAGGGTGATCAGATCAGCCATGGCTTCCTCCGGAGAATGGTTCGCGGGCCTCGGTGCGCCGCAGGTTCGGACAGTAGCCGTACCCCGGGGCATCGGGTCACACGCCCGTCAGGTGTTCACGACTCGTTCGGATGCGAGCGAGACCGCCCGTCGTACGGGGCGACCGATGCGCCCGACGTCAGGCCCCGGTCGTGGCGCCGAGCTCGTCGAGGCAATCGGTTGCGGTGCGGTGAGCGGTCGCGCGTGCGGTGTCGAACTGCTCCATGACCTCGTCCGTGAGCGTGGTGGGGTTGCCAGACCTGTTGGCCGTGACGGTGGCGGATTGGACGATGGTGTTGCTCTTCGCCCAGGAGTCGTAGGTAGAGGGGAGCTCCGTGCATGTGGACCCGGCCACGGCGTCGCATCCATCGATGCGGTGCTTGACGGTCTGACCCAATGTCGCGGCCTGCTCGGAGGAGGTGTCGGTCGCTCCTCGGTTGAGCCCGGCGTCGAGGATCTGGTCTTCGATGGTGATGCGGGCGAGGACGGCATCGGCCGCGGTCGCGCAGTCCTTGGTCACGGGTGGGGCCGAGGCCGGCTCGGCCGCCGCCGCTGACTCATCGGCGGTGGTGTCGCTGGATCCGCAGGCGCTGAGCGCGGTGGCCGTGACCGCGATGGCGGCGAGCGCGGCGAGGGTGCGACGCACCATCTTGGGGTTGGTGGGGCTGGAGTGCATGGGGGTTCTCCGCTCTGTTCGGGTGGTGTGATGGACCGTACGAAGACGGGATTGGCGGCCGCTTGGCGTTCGCCACCACGGTCACAACCAAGCGACAACGGGTCCCGCAGGTCGACCCTGTGGTCGAAGGTGGTCCCGTGCGGCGAGGCCGGTCGCGAACCTCCGGCTCGACCCAGACCCGTGATGCACGGGCTGGGGGTGGCTCGGTGGTGGGCCGGGTGTGCCGCACGGTTGGTGTCAGGGCGTGGGGTTGATAGCGGTCGTCGCGCCGTTGGTGCACCTGGTCGGGGGCAGTGGTGAGGACCGCGTCGACGTCACGCGTGCGCAGGGCGTTGGGGCCTGGTGGACCGAGTCGACGATCGGTTTGAACCTGGTGTGCCCGGGGACGCGGCGAGGCCCCGGACCGGAGTCCGGGGCCTCTCCTTGTACGCCCCCTGGGACTTGAACCCAGAACCTGCGGATTAAGAGTCCGACGCTCTGCCAATTGAGCTAGAGGCGCATGAGATCGCTCATCATACTGGTGCGGCCGGCCGCCCCCGAATCGAGAGCGGCCGGATGCACGAGACTGGGGTGGCCGAGGGGACTCGAACCCCCGACGACCAGGATCACAACCTGGCGCTCTACCAACTGAGCTACGGCCACCAAGCGGGACGCAGCATACGACAGCGACCCGGTTCGACCCCAACCGGTTCGGGAGAGCGGTTCTCGTCCGGGTCCGATGACCGAGGTGGGTCAGTCCCTGCCGTACGCTGGCGACCACGCGCCTCCGTAGCTCAGGGGATAGAGCACCGGCTTTCTAATCCGATGGTCGCAGGTTCGAATCCTGCCGGGGGCACCGAGTCAGCACGAGATCGCGGGTCCGGCCACCGACCGCGTCCCGTCGACCGAGCCTCTCCGGGCGACGGCCCCGTCGGCGCGCCGGGAACTAGCGTGGCTCGGGTGAGGGCGTCGGCATCTCCCACGTGCAGGTCGCGTACGCAGCTCACCGTCGCCGTCGCCGTTGCGCTCTCGCTGCTGTTCGCCGTGCTCGCACCGTCGGTTCGGGCCGACACCGCGACGATCGCGGAGGAACCGACCGAGGGCCCGTCGTCGGTCGTCGACCCGGCGCTCGAGGCCAAGATCGAACGTGCCCCTGGCGAACCTGTTGCCGTCATCGCCCAGTTCGCCGACGACGCCGATGCCGTCGCGGCCGCCGCAGACCTGGCCACGGACGGCGAGCCGATGGACGCGGCGTTGCCACTGGTGTCCACGACGGTGGACCCCGCCGCCATCGAGCGACTCCGGGATGCTCCCGGCATCGTGTCGGTCGTCGAGGACCGCGAGCACACGGTCGACCTCGAGACGAGCGCCGCCACCATCCACGCTCCCGCGGCGTGGTCGGCAGGCTACGACGGGTCGGGGACCCGCATCGCGGTGCTCGACACGGGGGTGCTTCGAACCCACCCCTTCCTCGCCGACAGGATCACGGCCGAAGCGTGCTTCTCGGGAGACGCGTCCGACAACTGGAGCTCGGGCTACTGCCCGGGCGGCGACTCGCACGAGGCGACGGGCACCGGCGCAGCGCGGCCGTGTGACGACCGCCTCAACAGCCGGCCGATCTGCTGGCACGGCACGCACGTGGCTGGCATCCTCGTCGGCCACGACGGACCGGCGGTGGCCCCGTCCGGTGTCGCCCCTGGTGCGGGCCTGATCGCCGTGCAGGTGTTCAGCAGGTCCAACGCCGGAACCGTCGTCGCCCGCGACTCCGATCTCGTGGAGGCCATGGCCTGGGTCGGGGGCCAACAGAGCCCGTCCGAGCCGATCGTCTCGTTGAACCTCAGCCTGAGCGGATCACGCTCGACCGGTGCTTGCGACGATCGCGGTGGCGACCGGATGATCAAGGCGCAGGTCGACGAGCTCAGATCTGTGGGTATCACCGTGGTCGCCGCCGCGGGCAACGACGGCGACAAGGCCAAGATCGGCAGTCCGGCGTGCATCTCGACGGTCGTGGCGGTCGGCGCTCTCGCCGACTCGGGTTCGGTGGCGTCGTTCTCGAACTCGTCGGCGATGCTCGACGTGTTGGCCCCGGGCGAATCCATCACCTCGTCGCGCTTCACCTACAGCGGTTCCGCGATGATCCCCGGCTACGGAGGCGTCAGCGGCACGTCGATGGCGACGCCGATGGTGAGCGCGTCGATCTCCGTCATCGCCCAGGCCCGGGGCGCGCTCCCACCGTCGGCCTTCGACCAGGCCCTGGCCCGTTCGGGCGCCTCGGTCACCGACGATGCCAACGGGCGTCAGGCTCCGCTCATCCAGGTGGACGAGGCACGGACGGTCGCCCTCGACCCCATCGGCGTGCTCGAGCTCGCGTCCACGTCGGCGGGCCAGGTCCGCCTCCGTGGATGGGCGCTCGACCCCGACAGCGCCCCCGCCGCCGAGGTCGAGGTGCGCATCGGCGGGGTTCCGGCGCGGAAGGCCTTCGCCGACGTCGAACGACCCGATGTCTTCGACGCGTTCGGGCCGTGGAACCCGCTCGGATCGGGCCACGGCTTCGACCTCGTGCTGGCGGGGCTGCGCACCGGGCCCCACGCGGTCTGCATCTCGGCGCTCGACACGACGGCGTCGGTGCGCCACCCGATCGCCTGCCGCACCTTGCAGGTGACCGGTGGCTTGCCCGCCATCGCACCGACCTTCCCGGACGTCCCACGTGGGGGCACGTTCTCTGAAGCGGTCGAGTGGCTCGCCACGAAGCAGGCCACGACGGGCTATCCCGACGGCGGGTTCCACCCGATGAGCACGGTCCGACGCCAAGGTCTCATCGCCATGCTCTACCGGCTCGCCGGGTCCCCGCCGGTCCTCCTGCCCACGACGCCCACCTTCTCCGACGTCGGGCTCGGTGCGTCGTTCCGCAAGGAGATCGAGTGGGCGGCCGCCAACGACATCATCGACGGCTTCGCCGACGGCACGTTCAAGCCCGGGGTGGCGCTCACCAGGCAAGGCTTCGCCGCGATCCTGCACCGAGCGATCGGCGCGCCGGCGGTGATGATCCCTGGCCACGCCACCTTCACCGACGTCCCCGGCACTCACACCTTCCGAGCCCCGATCGAGTGGCTGGCCATGTCCGGGATCGCCGACGGCAACGCCGACGGCACCTTCGGCACCTCGGCACCGCTTCGCCGCCAGGCCCTCGCCGCGTTCCTCGCTCGCCACGCCCTGGCCCTGCCCTGAACACGGTGAGGATCTGAGATCGGTCCGGACGCGAACCACGTCGGTCCTGCGTCGAGCATGGGTCCGACCTGGCCCTTCCGGTCCGACCTGGCCCGACCTGGCCCGATCCGGTCAGCGACGCGTGAACGTCGAGACGACCTCGACGTGGTGGGTCTGAGGGAAGAGGTCGACCAGCGTCGAGCCGTCGAACTCGTAGCCCGCCTCGGTGAGCAGGCGTGCGTCGCGTCCCATCGGAGCGGCGTCGCAGCTGACAAGCACGACGACCGCCGCGCCGGTGGCCGCCAGCGATCGAACGCCGGCTGGGCCCAGACCGTGACGGGACGGGTCGGCGATCACCACGTCGGCGGGCGACGCCACCCAGCTGTCCACATCGCCCTCCACGACCTCGACCGGTCGATCGGCGAGGTTGTGACGGGCATCTCGTACCGAGGACGGGTTCCTCTCGACGCACACGACGGCCTGCACCGCCCCGAACGCCGCCATGCCCGCCTGACCTGTTGCGGTCGCACCGAACAAGCCGACGCCGCCGTAGGCGTCGACCAACCGGAGGCCGGCCGGTCCCCCGATCTCCCGATCTCTGACCTGACGGCCGATGGCGCCGAACACCGTCTCGACCAGGGCGGCGGCGCCATCAGGACGCGTCTGGAAGAAGGAGCGGGACGACACCCGCAACGTCTCGCCCAGCACCAGCTCCTCGATGAACGCCGTCGCCCCGCGATCGAGCTCGTCCTGGCCGACGAGGATGACGTCGTCGGGAACGGTCACCCCACGCGCCGATGGATCGACCACGACGAGGCGCTGGCCGGCCGCGGACCCGACGCGGAGCAGGGCCTCGTCGGCCCCGGCGAGGTCGATGCGGCTCAGGAGGTCTTCGAGCGCAGGGTGGGCCACGAGGCATTCGTCGACGGCGAGGACCTGGTGGCTCGCTCGCCGACGGAACCCGGCGTGGCCATCGTTGGCGGCCACCCGCAAGGTCGTGCGAAACGAGTCCGCCGGAAGCGGCGGCGCGACCTCGACGGTGGGGTTCTCGATCCGGCCGAGACGTCGGAGCGCGTCGACGACGACCGAGGCCTTGAACGACGGCTGCGCCTCGACGGCGAGGTGGGCCAGGTCGCAACCACCACAGCCACGGGCCACGTTCGGACAGCACGGCTCGATGCGGTCAGAAGATGCGTGCAGAACGCGGCGCACGACGCCGTGCGCGTAGTCGCGCTTGGAACGGTCGATCTCCACCTCGACGCGCTCGCCCGGTAGTCCACCTGTGACGAACACGACGCGACCGTCGGCGAGGTGCCCCAGCCCGTCCCCTCCGGCGGCCGGCTGCTCGACCTCGACCACCTCGACGACACCGAGGGCTGCCCTCGGAGCCCGGCTTGTCTGACCGCGGGTGGCCCCTCGGCGGCCGCTCGCGGCACCTCGGTCGGTGCCGGGTTCGGTGCCGGGGTCGTTCTGGGGGTCCGACGAGCTGCCCGGACGACGGTCCGAACGACGGTCCGAACGACGGTCCGAACGACTGGAGGGGGAATCCTCGGAGCGGCCCACGACCGCTATCGTCGCACCCATGGCCCCCACCTCCGAACCCGTGGCTGCGCCACGGCCCATCGAGATCGTCCCCTCCGTCCTTCCCGCCGACTTCTCCCGCCTCGGCGAGCAGTGCCAGGCGCTGGAGAAGGCCGGCGTCGATCGGATCCAGTGGGACGTCATGGACGGGCGGTTCGTGCCGAACCTCACCTTCGGGGCCGACACGATCGCCTCGGCCCGCAGCCACGTGAACACGCCCTTCGAGGCGCACCTCATGGTGCACGAACCCGGATGGCTGATCCCCGACATCGTCGCGGCGGGTTGCGGCACGATCATCGTCCACGCCGAGGCCTGCGAGCACCTGCACCGCACGCTCAGCCAGATCAACGAGCTCGGAGCCAGGGCCGCCGTCGCCCTCAACCCCGCCACGCCGCCTCAGGAGGCGGAGTGGGTGCTCGACCTCGTCTCGATGGTCCTCGTCATGACGGTGAACCCCGGTTTCGGCGGCCAGAAGTACATCGCGACGATGGAGCCCAAGGTGCGCCACCTGCGCCAGGTGATCGTCGAGCGGGGCCTCGACGTCGATGTGGAGTGCGACGGTGGCATCGCCCCCGACACCATCGCCGGCGCCGCGGCCGCAGGCGCCAACGTGCTCATCGCGGGCTCGGCGCTGTTCCGTGATCCCGACGGGTTGGAGCACGCCGTCACCGAGCTGCGTGGACTCGCCGAGGCCGCGCCGCGTTGACCCGCCGCGTCCTCACCGGCGGACTTGTGGTCGCGATCGTCGTCGCGGCCGGTCTCGGGGTGTGGATGTGGCGCAATCGCCCGCCTGACCGATCAGTCGAAGCGTTCTGTGCCCACATGGCCGCCGCCCAGGGGCTCGACGATGCGCTCGCGCTCTCCGATCCAGCCCAGATCTCCGCCCAGAGCGATGCGCTCGACGACGCGGCCCAGGTCGCGCCCGAAGAGATCCGTGGCGATGTCGAGGTGCTCGCCGCGCTCGTTCAGACGATCGACGAGGCCGTCGCCGACAGCTCGGACCCGAGCACCGCGCTCGACGATGCCCTGCGGGCCAACCAGGCGGCTCTCACCGCGTCGGAGCCAGCCGGCGAGGCGGTGCAGCGCTATGTGGCCGACAACTGCGATCTCGAGCTCAACCCGAGCAACACGTCGGCACCCTGATCGGGCCGTGGATCAGCGCGGGATGTCGCCGCGCCGGGCGATGACGTGGTCGATCAGCCCGTAGTCCTTGGCGCCCTCGGCGGTGAACCAGCGGTCGCGCTCGGAGTCGGCTTCGATCTGCTCGACCTGCTGGCCGGTGTGGAACGCGATTCGCTCGGCGAGGAGCTTCTTGGTGTACGCCATCTGCTCGGCCTGGATGGCGATGTCGGCCGCCTGACCCTGGAGCCCTCCGAGGGGCTGGTGCATCATGATGCGGGCGTGCGGCAAGCTGTAGCGCTTGCCTGCCGCACCGGCGCACAGCAGGAACTGCCCCATCGACGCAGCGAGTCCCATGCAGACGGTGGCGATGTCGGACTCGACGAACTGCATCGTGTCGTAGATGGCCATGCCGGCGGTGACCACACCACCGGGCGAGTTGATGTAGAGCCAGATGTCCTTGCCGGGGTCCTGGCCCTCCAGGTACAAGAGCTGGGCGATCAGCTGGTTGGCGACGCTGTCGTTGACGTCGCTGCCGAGCACGACGACGCGCTCACGCAGCAGCATCCGGAAGATGTCCTGGCTGGGATCGGCACCGGGGGCCTGTGATGCCTGCACGGCTTGCGACAGGTGGGCCTGGGGAAGCTGATCCATCGAAATCCCTTCGTCTGGGTTGGGTGGCGTCGTGGGCAACGGCGCCCTCGAACCGACGGGCCAACGGCCCGGGTGGGCAGGCTAGCGGGCCGATCGCCCGACCCGTCACAACCCAATCCGTCACAACCCGCCGTGGGGCGCGTCGCGGGCACGCTGTCGAGTCCCGGTGACCGGTCGCTGCGTCCGGGCCGTTACCGTGGGTCGGCCACGCGGGCGTGGCGGAACTGGCAGACGCGCTGGGTTTAGGTCCCAGTGTCCGAAAGGATGTGGGGGTTCGAGTCCCCCCGCCCGCACGAGATCGCTCTACCCGCCAGAGCCGGGCTTGTCACAACCGAGACGCCTGAGCTCGCGACCGTCGAACCCTCGCGCCACCGCATTGGCCCGCGCCGCAGGGTCAGCCCTCGTCGTGGGGGCCGACGATCACCACCGGGCAGGGAGCGTTGCGCACCACATGATCGGACACCGAGCCCAGCACGGCGCGCTTGATCCCGCTCCGTCCGCGCGACCCGATCACGATCGCCGCCGCGTGCTGTTCGACGGCAACCTCGCAGAGCGCAGTCGCCGCGTCGCCGAAGGCCAGCAACGACTCCACACCGCTGATGCCGTCGGCGATGAGCTGGTCGGCAACGACCCGGACCGTCGATTCGCCTTCGGTCTGCGCTGCGGCCTGGAGGTCGTCGTAGACCTGCGGGGTCACGACACCGCCGGCGAACCCGGAGCTACCGGCGAGAAGCGCCTCGTCGGGAGGTGCGACCACGGTGACAACCACGACCCGATCGTGCTCGGCGAGGACCGCGAGGCCGGACCGGGCGGCGTGGAGCGAGGCGTCGGATCCGTCGGTGCAAACGAGGAGGGTGCTCATGGTGGCCAGCTTCGCACACGCCGCCTGTTGCGCCCACGAACCGGCCCGCCATCAACGGTGGTGCGACGAGATGGCGCCTGGCCGGTCGCGCTCGATCAGGTGATAGGCAAGGGTGACCTCGACGAGGGCCACCCAGGTCATGAGCGGCACCTCCAGGCCCAGCCCCAAGAGGGTGTGGCCGAACAGCGAGTGGGACACCTCGAGGTGCTCCAACGCTTCCTCGACGCCCGTCTCGACCAGCAGCGGAACCGTCGCCACCGCGAACGCGAGCCAGAAGTAGGGCCAGATCAGCTGGGCACTCCGCTTGATGGCGCTGATCGCCTTGCGGTCCTCGATGATGATGAGCGGCCCCGTGATGGCCGTGAGCGTCACGACGACGAGGCCGGGAACGACGAGCACCGCGAAGCCCACCGCTCGGGCGACCACGACGACGATGTCGGCCAGGATCAGCGTGAGGTACGGCAAGGTGCGGAGCACCTCGCGCAGCGGCATCGCCTGGTGCCCGTGTTGGTGCTCCCCCACGGTCTTGTCGAGCACACCCGACAAGAACACCGCGCCGAAGCTGTTCACGCCGGTGAGCATCACGGAGGCCAGTACGAGGAGCACCCCGATGACGAACGGTGCGTGGTGCTTGTACTCGTCGGCGAGCCAGTCGACGGCGGTGTCGGCCAGCGAGGCGCTCACCGCGATGACCGCGGCGACAGCCCACACCCGCCAGAACCGGCCGCGAAAGGTCGACGTCGCTCCACTGAAGATGAACAAGACGGTCATGCGGCGCTGGTAGAGCGACCGGGGCGCCGGGACGTCGGGTTCGTCCGGGAGGCCGGGTTCGTCCGGGCCGTCGGGTTCGTCCGGGCCGTCGGGTTCGTCCGGGAGGTCGGGTTCGTCCGGGCCGTCGGGACCGTCCGCCTCGCTCGGACCGGTCACCTCGCCCGCACCGGTCACGAACCTGTGGTCAACGCAGCGATCACCGCGACGCCGTTGATCACCATGTGCCCCACGATGGCCGGGCCGATCCGGAAATTGCGGTACACGACGACGAGGGCGAGCACGAGGCCGTACAGGGCCGTCACGAAGCAGATGAAGAGGCCCTGCAACGAGAAGGCGGTGAGGTGGAATGCCCCGAAGACGCCCGAGGAGACCAGCAGTCCGGCGATCGTGTTCCACTTCTTGGCGACCGCCCGCAGGAACAGACCGCGGAAGAACAGCTCCTCGGCGACGGGTGTGCACACCGCCACGAGCAGGAAGATGACGATCGCCGTGCCGATCCCTGGGTTGTCGGTCGGGAGGAACCCCGCGTTCGACGGCTGCTCGGCATCGCTGAGCACGAGCCACAGGACGTTGCCGATGAAGCTCACCGTGAGGGCCGCGATGCCCGCGAGCACACCCCAGCCGACGTCGCCCAGGTTGATCGTGAAACCGAAGTCCTTGGCCAGACTGCGGAGGCCCTTCCAGTAGGTCACGACCACTGGCCAGCCGACGAGACCGAGCCAGCCTGCCGCCAGGGACAGCGAAAGTGCGGCGAGGCCGAGCTCGCCGACCTCGCCGACCTCGCCGGATTCGGTGTTGACGTCGATCATGCCCGTCACGACGAGGATCAGCGTGGCGACGATCGACGAGCCGATCCAGATGAGGATGCCGATGAAGACGTCGCCGATGCCCCAGCGAACCTGCGGCGGCGGGGGCGGAAGGACAGGCAGACGCCCTCCCTTGTCCGGGAGCGGTGTCGGGGCGATCGGCGGGAGACCCCAGTCCGAGGTCGGATAGCTGGTCGGTGGCGCGTCGGGCCAGGCCTGTGGCCACGTGGGCGGAGCGGACTCGGGCGGTGGAGGGGGAGCTCCACCGGGATCGACCCACGGTGACCGATCTTCGGGCGGCGCACCCTGTCCTGGGGGAAGAGGATCACCTGCACGCGCTCCCCCACCCGGTGGGGACCAGCCCGGGGGGCCATCCCCTGGCGGTGCCGGATGGGGGGCCGACGGGTTCCCCCGGTTCGGTTCGACGTCGCTCATCGCTCCACCTCGCCCTCACCCCGGCCGGCGATGGGGTCGGCCAAACGGTCGGCCAAACGGTCGACCAAGAGCTCGGCCAGGTTGCGCAACGCCCGTCCCCGGTGGCTGATGGCCTGCTTCTCGACGGAGGTCATCTCGGCGAAGGTGCGGCCGTCCGCGTCGTCGGGGACGAAGACCGGGTCGTAGCCGAAGCCCTCGTCCCCCGCGGCGGACGCCGCGATCCAGCCCTCGACGGTGCCGAAGGCGACGACGTCATCACCGTCGGGGTACGCCACGAGCGCGCAGGTGCGAAACCGGGCGCGACGGCGATCCGGTTCGAGTGCACCGGCTGCCTCGAGGTCGGCGAGGAGCTTGGTGACGTTGTCGGCGTAGGTCGCGTGCTGCCCGGCGAAGCGGGCCGAGTGCACGCCCGGCGCGCCGGCGAGCGCGTCGACCTCGAGGCCGGTGTCGTCGGCCACCGCCGGCATGCCTGTGGCCGTGGCGATGGCGACCGCCTTGAGTCGGGCGTTGCCCTCGAGGGTGTCGGCGTCCTCGACCACGTCGGCAACGCTGGCCGGACGCGGCAGCACCGCGATGCCGAGCTCGCTCAGGACCGCGGCGATCTCGGCGACCTTGTCCGGGTTTGCGCTGGCGACGACGAGCTCCATGTCAGGAGCGCTCGAGGGGCCGCTTGTGCGGCGGCGTCGACGCGAACGAGCGCTGGATGGCCACGATCTCGTTGATCCCCTTCTCGGCCAGGCCCAGGAGCTCGTCGAGCTCACCCCGACTGAAGGTGACGCCCTCGGCGGTGCCCTGGATCTCCACGAAGTTCCCCGAGCCGGTCATGACGACGTTCATGTCGACGTCGGCGGCGGAGTCCTCCACGTAGGGCAGATCGAGCACCCGCTCGCCGTCGACGATGCCCACCGAGACCGCCGCGCACTCGTCATGCAGTGGGTTGGCCTTGAGCTTTTCGTCGGCCACGAGCCGGCTGAGGGCATCGTGCAGGGCGAGGTAGCCGCCGTTGATCGATGCGATGCGGGTTCCGCCGTCGGCTTGGAGGACATCGCAGTCGACCGTGACCTGCCGCTCGCCGAGGGCGCGCATGTCGCACACCGCACGCAAGGAGCGGCCGATGAGCCGCTGGATCTCCTGAGTGCGCCCGGACTGCTTGCCCTTGGTCGCTTCTCGGCGGATCCGTTCCGCCGACGAGCCGGGGAGCATCGAGTACTCGGCGGTGACCCAGCCCTTGCCTGTGCCGCGCATCCAGCGGGGCACGTCCTCCTCGACGTGGGCCGTGCACAAGACGATCGTGCGTCCCGCGGTGATCAGCACCGATCCTGCGGCTTGGTCGGTGAAGTCCCGTTGCACCTGGATGGGTCGCAACTCGTCTTTGGCTCGTCCGTCTGGTCTCACGCTTCATACCTCTCGTGGGTCTTGGCTATCGAAATGGGGGCGCCGAACGCCGCGGCGCCTGCGGCTCGCACCTCGTCGGCGTCGGCCAGCGGGTACAGGTGGGTGAGCACGAGGGCTCCGACGCCCGCGTCGCGGGCCATCGCGCCGGCCTGGGCGGCGCTGAGGTGCAAGATGCCATCAGCTTCTTCGTCGGTGGCATAGGTGGCTTCGCACAGCGCGAGGTCGATGCCGGCTCCGAGCGAGGCGAAGGACCAGCCGGGGCCGGTGTCGGCCGAGTACGCCAATGAACGCCCGGTGGTCGTGTCGTCGACGCGAATGGCCGTCGTCACCACGTAGTGGTTCGTCGTGGCGAGCGTGAAGGCGAGGTCGCCCACGTGGAAGGTGGAGCCGTCGTCGGTGACGTGCCAGTCGAAGGTCGGTGCGAGCCCGTCGCACAGGGCCTCGGCGAGGGTGCGGGTCTCGGCGGTGCCGTACACGGCGAGGCCGTCGAGCTCGTAGGTGTATCGACGAGCGGTGCGCAGGCCCGTCAGGTCCACCCAGTGGTCGGGATGGCTGTGGCTGAGCACGACGGCGTCGATCTCGGTGAGGTCGAGGTGGTGCTGGAGGTTGGCGAGCGTGCCGGGGCCCAGGTCGATGACGACCGACTGGCCTGCGCCCTGTACGAGGTAGCCGCTACACGCGGCATCCGGCGAGGCGTAGCTGCCGGAGCAACCGAGCACGGTGAGCGCGAGGCGCGACGCCGGGGCCGCCCTGTCGGTCGAGCCGGTGGATCCGGCCGAGTCTGTTGAGCCGGGCGATCCGGGCGATCCGGGCGATCCGGCCGAGTCTGTTGAGCCAGGCAAGTCGGTCATGTCGGTCATGTCGGCCACGTCACCGGCTCGACGTGATCGAGCTCGGGGCCGAGCAGCTGCGACCCGAGTCGGCGGAACCAGGCCACGTCACCAGACGAGTACCAGCGACGAGTGGCCGTGCGCATGTTGCCCGCAGGGAGCCGCCCCGCCACGATCTGGCGGACGACGTCGAAGGCGGTCTCGTCCGCCGAGGACACCAGCACCACCTCTCGCCCCATCACGTCGCTGATCGTACGAGCGAGGAACGGATAGTGCGTGCAGCCGAGCAGGAGTGTGTCGACCTGGGCCTGGCGGAGCGGGGCGAGGAGTCGTTCGGCGAGCACGTGCACCTGCTCGCTCTCGGTCTCGCCGCGTTCGACGAACTCGACGAATCCCGGGCAGGCCCCGCAGGTGAGGGTGACGCCGCTGGTTCGGCGTTCGACCTCGCGCTGGTAGGCGCCCGAAGCGATGGTGCCCACCGTGGCGATCACCCCGACCTGTCCCCTGCGGGTCGCGGCGATGAGCGAATCGACACCCGGCTCGATGACGCCGACGACGGGGACGTCGAACGTGGCGCGCAGGTCCTGGAGCGCGGCCGCGGTCGCCGTGTTGCAGGCGACGATCACCAGCTTCACGTCGTGCTGGGCGACCAGCCACTCGGTGATCTGCAACGCGAACTCACGGACCTCGGCCAGCGGCCGGGGGCCGTACGGGTAGCGGCCGGTGTCACCGAGGTAGACGAGGTCCTCGTTCGGCAGCAGGTCGATGACGGCGCGGGCAACGGTGAGACCCCCGAAACCGCTGTCGAACATCCCGATGGGGCGCGCATCCACGGCGGGTCACGCTACGCGCTCCCCCGCCGCCTCCCCGCCATCGAGCTGGAACGGCCGCACCATCTACCGTTCTGGCCGGCCAAGCCCGTCGCATGCGACGGCTTGTCCCAACCAGTTCGTGGTGAGGACGACCGGTGGCTGGGTGTCGCCAGATTCCACCGAACCCCGCGGGCCGGAGCGCTCAGAGGCTGGAGAAGAAGATGCTCAGCGCCACGAGCACGAGCGCCGCGCCGAAGAAGTCGGCCCCGATGCGCAGGCTCGGGTTGTTCTTGAACCGGGGCTGGGTCTCGATGCCGATGATGAGCACGATGCCGATGACGCCGAAGATCAGGGTGAGGAGCACGAGCGGAGAACCTAGCCGGAGAGCTTCCCTGATCAGGACCGGGACAGCCAGCGCGAGGACGAGGGCGAGGGGGCGAAGCCCCCAGAACGGGGGTGCGGGGGCCGTGCCCCGCCATCGAACGAGGAGCTTGTTCCGACTCGACCAAGAGGTGAGCGGCGAAGCCGCCCCTGCAGGAAGCTCGGTCGGCGGGACAGAGCGAAGCGAGATCTCGTCGGCCGAGATCAAAAGACGATGATGGAGCCGATCTTGTCGGCGACCTCTTCGAGGTCCTCGGTGTATGCCCCGGTGCTGAGGTACTTCCAGCCGGCGTCGCAGACGACGAACACGATGGCGCCGGCCTCGATCTTCTCAGCGACCTTGATGGCGCCGGCGAGAGCCGCCCCCGACGAGATGCCGGCGAACACGCCGCACTCGTCGACCAGCTTGCGGGTCCACACGATGGACTCCATGGGCCGCACGATGCGCTTGCCGTCGAGGAGCTGCTGGCCACCCCACTTCTCGTAGACGGGTGGGATGTAGCCCTCATCGAGGTTGCGGAGACCTTCGACCAGCTCACCGAGCGGCGGCTCGACGGCGTAGACCTTGATGTCGGGGTTCTGCTCCTTGAGGAAGGTACCGACGCCCATGAGGGTTCCGCTGGTGCCGAGTCCGGCGACGAAGTGGGTGATGTCGGGGACGTCGCGGTAGATCTCGGGGCCGGTGCCCTCGTAGTGCGCCCGTGGGTTGGCTTCGTTGGCGTACTGGTAGAGGAAGGCCCAGTCAGGGTTGGCGTCGGCCAGAGCGAGGGCACGACGGACGGCGCCGTTGGAGCCCTCGTTGCCCGGCGACGGGATGATCTCGGCGCCGAACACCTCGAGGAGCTGGCGCCGCTCGATGGACACGTTCTCGGGGAGGACGATCTTGATCGGGTAGCCCTTGAGTCGGGCGATCATCGCCATGGCGATGCCGGTGTTGCCCGAGCTCGGCTCGATGATGGTCTTGCCCGGGGTGAGGGTGCCGTCGGCTTCGGCTTCCTCGATCATCTTGAGGGCGATGCGGTCCTTGACCGACCCGGCGGGGTTCTGGCCCTCGAGCTTGCCCAGGATGCGGACGTTCGGGTTGGGGCTCAGGTTGCTGACATCGATCATCGGCGTGTTGCCGATCGCATCGAGGATCGAGTTGTAGATCACCATCTGAGCTCCTGGAGGTTCCCGGCAGAGCCGCATGAGCGGGCGGTGACGGGGGTGGTCTCGGCCGAATCGAAACGAGAAGCGCCAGCAAGCTGGCAAATGTCGACCGGACGTGTCGAGATTCTACCGGTCGACGACGGTCACGGCCTCTTCTTGGATCTCGCCGTCGACGATGAAGTACGAACGCACGACCGGGTCGGTCTGGCGGAGCGACACGATGAGGTAGTGCCAGTTCGGGTCGACGGCCGCGTCCACATCGGTGGGCGACGGGTAGGCGTCGGTGTGGGTGTGGCTGTGCATGACGCCGATGATCTCGAGGCCGCGGTCTTCGGCGTCGCGGTCGGCACGGAGGTGGTCCTTCGGGTCGACGGTGTAGAGCACGGCGGACTCGGCGGTGTTGCGGCACGGGTAGAACACCGAGACCTCGCCCGTGTCCGGATCGCCGGCGAAGAGCCCGCACGCCTCGTCGGGGAGGCCACGCAGGGCGTGGGCCAACGTGGCGAGGTGGACGTCACGGGTGAGCTCCAACACGGCCGCCGAGGCTAGCCCGCCGCTCCGCACCCCTCCCACGATTGAGGACTTGCCTCCTTCGTCGGAGTCGCCCACATCGCGGTCGCCGCACGATGGCGAGGTCGCCACCGGCATGACGGCGAGGTCCTCACCGCTATGGGTGGCGCGACCGTATGCTGCGCCGATGGCAGGTGTCGACGAGGTCCCCGAACTGCTGGTCGCGGACGCCGTCGCGTGGCACGACTGGCTCGAGGACAACCACGACAGGTCGGTCGGGGTGTGGTTGTGCGTGGCCAAGAAGGGCGTGACGGAGCCGACATCACTCCAGATCGCCGACGCGCTGGACGAGGCGCTGTGCTTCGGGTGGATCGACGGCATCCGTCGAGCGCACGACGACAAGACCTACCGGCAGCGCTTCACGCCTCGTCGCCCGAAAGGCATGTGGTCCGAGCGAAACGTCGGCCACATCGAGCGACTGACCAGCGAGGGCCGGATGCGTCCGGCGGGCAACGCCGAGGTGGACAAGGCCAAGGCCGATGGCCGGTGGGACGCGGCGTACGCGGGATCCGCGACCCGCACGGCACCCGAGGACCTCGCCGAGGCCATCGCCGCGAACCCGAGATCGGCGGCCATGTACGAGATCCTCACGAGTCAGAACCGGTTCGCCCTGATCCACCGCGTCGAGGAGACGAAGCGGCCGGAGACTCGGGCCCGCCGCATCGAGACCTTCGTCGCCATGCTCGCGGCCGGCGAGACCATCTACCCGCAGAAGCAGAAGCTCGGGTAGTGGCGTAGGGGTGCCTACCCCGGGCACCCCTATCGCTACGCCCGCGCCTGCCATGCCATCCATCCGTGCGACCGGGCCACCGTGGGAGGAAGTCCAGCGTGGGCGAGTACGCACGGCGATAGGGTCAGCGATCCCATGGCTTCCACCGCCACCAAGACCGTGGCCACCAACCGACAGGCACGACACGACTACGACATCCTCGACACGGTCGAGG
>CAZALT010000025.1:0-29016 GCA_964485515.1 uncultured Rhabdothermincola sp.
CGGCGTCCGGTTCGAGGAGACCGGCATCGACTACCTCTACATCGACGAGGCTCATGCCTACAAGAACCGGCGGGTCGACTCGTCGATCGACGGCATCGCCGGCAGCGGCTCGCAACGAGCCCAGGACCTCGACGCCAAGCTGTGGGCGCTGCGCCGAGTCCACGGTCCGAGGGTGGTCACGTTCGCCACAGCCACCCCGGTTGCGAACTCGATGGCCGAGCTGTGGGTCATGCAGTCCTACCTGCACCCCGACCTGCTCGTCGAGGTCGACCTACGGGCCTTCGATTCGTGGGCCGCCAACTTCGGGCGCACGCACACCGCCCTCGAACTGGCCCCCGACGGGTCGAGCTACCGGATGCAGACCCGCTTCGCCCGGTTCCAGAACGTCCCTGAACTGCTCACCCTCTACCGCCAGGTCGCCGACGTGCGCACCACCGAAGACCTCGACCTGCCCACCCCGACGCTCGCCGGGGGCAAGCCCGAGACCGTGGTCGTCGAACCGTCCGACGCTCTGACCGACTATGTCGCCGAACTCGCCGGGCGAGCCGAACGCATCCGCAACCGGTCGGTCGACCCGGCCGAGGACAACATGCTGAAGGTCACCGGCGACGGCCGCCGCGCCGCCCTCGACCTCCGACTTGTCGATCCCGACCACGAACCCGACGGCGGCAAGCTCACCGTCGCCGCGAGGCGCATCGCTGAGATCCACCGCGCCACCCGCGACCACCACTACTGCGACGAGCACGGCCAGCTCACCATCCGCCCCGGAGCCCTCCAACTAGTGTTCTGCGACGTGTCCACCCCCGCTGGGGAGGGGTGGAACGCCTATGACGAACTGCGGGGCCTGCTCCTCGGCCGCGGGGTGCCCGCCGAGGCGATCAGCTACATGCAGCAGGCCAAGACCGACGCGGCCAAGGCCAAGCTGTTCGCCGCCTGCCGTGACGGGTCGGTTGCTGTGCTCATCGGGTCCACCGAAACCATGGGTGTCGGCACCAACGTCCAAGCGAGAGCGATCGCGATGCACCACCTCGACGCCCCGTGGCGGCCAGCCGACATCGAACAGCGCGACGGCCGCATCCTGCGCCAGGGCAATCAGAACCCCGAGGTTCAGGTCATCCGCTACGTGACCGAGGGCAGCTTCGACACCTACATGTGGCAGACCCTCGAACGGAAGGCCGGCTTCATCGCCCAGGTCACCCGCGGCGACCTCCCCGACCGCGACGTCGACGACATCGGCGACCAAGCCCTCTCGTTCGCCGAGGTAAAGGCGCTCGCCACGGGCGCCCCCCTCGTGCTCGAGAAGGCCGGCATCGACGCGGACGTCGCCCGGCTCACCCGACTCGAACGCGCCCACCACGACGACCAGCACCGCCTGCGGCGCACCTTCGACACCGCCACCCAACGCGCGAACACCTCCGATCGGCGCGCCGAGCAGCTCGAGTCGGCGATCGACCGGCTCGTCGACACCCACGGCGACCGCTTCTCCATGACCGTCGACGGCCACACCCACGCCAAGCGCATGGACGCCGGCTCCGCGCTCAAGACCCTCCTTGGCCACCGCCTCGAACGAACCCCGCCCGAGACCACCACCCCGCTCGCCGAGGTCGGCACCGTCGCAGGCCTGACCGTTGCCGCCCAGACCACGACCGTGATCGACGATGAGGTCCGCCTCGTCATCGCTGACGCCCACATCGAGCACACCTACAGCCGACGCGACTGGCACACCGCAGACCCGTCGACGATCGTCAACCGCCTCGAACGCCAACTCCAACGACTTCCCGAGACACTCGCCTCGATCCGAGCCGACGCCGAGACCGCACGCGCCGAAGCATTGAGGGCCGAGGCCCGCATCGGCCAACCCTGGGAGCACACCAGCGAGCTCTCCCGGCTCCGTCGCCGCCAGCAAGAGATCCACGAGGCCCTCGCCGCCACCGTCGAACCGACCCAGAAAGAGCCGGCATCTGCACCGGCCTCCCAGGTCCCCGATGTCGAGGTCGGTCCCGCCGCAGGTGCACGAATCGACCGCATCCGCCAGCAACTCGACGCCGTCGCCGCCCGTGACCCGTCGCCGTCGAACGGACGCTCCCTGTGATCCGGCGACATGGATCGACGCGATTGGGGTAAATCTAGGTACAGCTTGTCGTCCCTCGCGCACGAAAGACGGCGGATGGGCCTATGGAGCCTCCCTCGAACCCCGTCCCGATCGCGGCCGCCCTGGCGCCGCTCGACGAAACCCGCGCGCTCTACCTCACCGCTCTCCCGCAGGCGTCGCGCCCGTCGTTCCACCTGACCCACCCGTACTTCGAGTTGGTCTACGCCCCCGCGCTCGGGCCATCCGCCACGCTCCTCGGTCGGTACCTCGGCCGGGTGCTTGCCACCCACGGCGACGAGAAGGTCCAGCTCTGTCCCTCAGCGCTGTCGTTAGAGCTCGGACTGCGGTCGAGCAGTGGGGACCCGCTCGGCGAGCGTTCGTTGCTCCGCCGCGCCATCGAACGTCTCGAGCACAATCGCATCGCCCGCTGGCTCGAACTCCAACACCTCGGGATGTGCACCGAGGTGCCACCGGTCAGCGACCGTGTCCGCGACAAGCTGCCCAAGGCCGCCCGCCGCGCACACGACCAGTTTGTCGGTGTGATCGATCTGCGCGACGGGCGCCCAGCGGCACCTACAGGTCCAGGCCCCGCGGTCGCCGGGCCGGCGGCAATGGCCCCTCGGGAGCCGGGGGCTCGATGACACAACCGTCGTCGTCGACGTCGTCCTCATCGATGTAGCGGTCCATCTCGTCCCACTCCTCCTGGGGCATCTCGTTCGCCAGGTCGTGGAGCAGGCCCGACGTGCGATGCGCCCGGTACACGAGTCCAGCGCCTGCTTGCTCCAGCGCGTCGAGGACCTCGTGGAACTCGGGATCGAACTCCTTCTCGATCTCGAACGCTCGGCGCTGGTCGGACAGGATCCCGAGCGCGTTCACCCAGCGGGCGGTCGCCTCGGCCTCGTCCATCAGGTCCCGGGCGCTGGTGCGAACCTGCACGGCAAGCGACTCCGGCGGACGATCGTTGTGCCCGCCGTAGTGGTTGCGCGGCAGCTCGCAGCACCCCTCGCCACTCCTCCCCGGATCGAGATCGATCGTCGACACGTCGCACACGATCAGCCAGTGCTCGACAGCCTCGGTCAACCGCACGAGGTCGCGAGCGGACTCGTAGAGATCATGCGCCCTGGTCGCGAAGTAGTGGCGATCGGGAGCAGCCTCGCCGGTGAGCGACCGCTGCATCCGTCCGAGGTAGTCGGCGCAGGTCTCGAGCCTGTCGGTGACGGCAGCACGGTGCGGACCCCAAGGGTCCTCGGGAAACGGAAGGGGCAGTTCGGCAGTAGACATCGGGCCTCCTGGTCCGGCCGACCAGGATGGCCGGCTCGACCCACTAAGCCGCCGAGGAGGTCAGATCTCGCGTCTCGGCTGTGGAACCCGCCGTGCCTGTCACACACCGCGCGTACTCTCGTTCGCTGGGTAGGCCTGGGCGGTAGGCTCCCGCCGAGTCGGTCCCCGCCCTGCTCTAGCCTCTGAGGGCTGTGTCGAGGAGAGGATCGAGATGTCAAGCAACGCCGGACTTCAAGGGACGACTGAGACGATCATCCGCGCGGTCTTGCTTGTCGCACGACTCGGCGAGGCAGACCGCCGGGGATGGTGGGGAACTCGCTCGTTCGGTGCAGCAGGCCGCGTTGTGCTTGGGCAGCGCGTTCCGCGCACCTGGCGTATGGCCGCCGCAGAACTCGACATCACGAGCGCCCAGAACCGCCACGACGAGGTCATCGATCGACGAAATGCGGTCCACCTCTTCAGCGACAATTGGCCGATCCGGCTTTGGACGAGCGCGTGGGTCGCTGAGCAGAAGACCGAGGACCCGCCCGACTCGTTGTTCGAGCTGCTTGAGACGATCTCGACTGACGAGATCATCGACCGCCTTCGCGGCCCGAACCTGAACACCCCCATCGCGGGAACAGCGGTGCGGATCGGCGACGTCAACCGGGCAGCATTCGAGTCACCCGAAGAGCTGGCAACGAGCGCCTTGCTGCTCGCGGCCGCCTACGCAGAGATGGGCGACTTCACCGTTCCGTACCTCGAGGTGACTGGGTGAGCACACTCAGCTCGAACATCGTGAAGGGCGGAGCGCTCATCGAGGACACCGCACGATTCGTCGAGGTATGGGACGAATCCCTAGGCGGCGAGGAAGTCCTCGACCTGGTCGTACACGACAACGTCCTCGGACTGCCGACCCAGTCCAGGGCGTCCGCAGTAGCGACCTACGTGCTGCGTCCACGGTTCGTCACCCCGGGCCCGGACGTACCAGTCGCCCTACGGGCCATCCTCACCGACAGGGCTGCCTTCGTCGACGCCTGCTACTACGAGGCGACCAGAGCCGATGCGCTGCTCGGAAGGTTCGCTGAGGAGGCGATCTTCGACTGGCACGAGTCCGGCCGACTCGTCGTCGATGTCGACCTCGTCGAGTTGTGGCTCGACGGCCTGGCGGCTGCCGGCGACGTGGCGACCTGGTCGTCGTCACTCAAGCGCCGGGTAGCCCAAGGTCTCGTCGCCACGCTCCGAGATTTCGGTCGGCTCGACGGCGCGAACAAGTCACCTCGAAAGGAGATCGCCCGGCCCGGCATCTCGACGGGTGGCTTCGGCTACACCGCCTATCGGCTTCACCAACAGGGCGAGTCCGGCCGGGGCATCCTCAGCTCAGCTGTATGGCGGCGATGGCTTCTCGATGAGAAGCGCGTCGACGAGATGATGAACCGACTCGCCTCGCTTGGGGTCGTCTTCTATTCCGTGGCCGGCTCGACTCTTCGCATCGACTGGCGAGTCGACTCCCTGGTGGAGGTGGCCCGTGCCGCTGCCTGACGCGTTAGCCGACATCGCTGATCGCATCGTCGGGTTCTACGACCGACGCTCAACACCGCCGTTTCTCGTCTACCAGTACGAGCCGTCCGACGAGTACGCGGTGCGCAAGGAGCTCTTTGAGCTCAAGCGCTGGCTGAACGCCAAGCACGACATCGGCTGTCAGACGATCTCCCTGGCCGAGGTCTTCTGGGAGGCCCTAGAGGAGCACGGCCAGCTCGACATGGTCATCGAGGCGGAGCAGGCCGGCGCGTACGCGGACGCGCAGCTCGCCGTCCGTCAGGTGCTGGCGAGCCCGCCTACCTTGGCCGACCGGATCGTCGGGCGTGTCGCCGAGCGAGGCGACGAACGCGAGGCGATCTTCTTGTACCGCGCTGGGGCGCTGTACCCGGCCCATCGCACCAGCCCGCTGCTGGACGTCCTTAAGGACAAGGTCGACCGACCGGTGACCATGCTCTATCCGGGGCGGATCGTCGGCGACTACGGGCTGAGCTTCATGGGCAAAGCTGAGCCCGCCTACGGATACCGAGCGCTCATCGTTCCTCGCGGGGGAAGGAAGTAATGCACATCAAGGAGTTGTTCAGTCGCGAGATCGAGCGCGACATCAAGGAGGTCATCAAAGTCGATGACCGACACTCGGTGTTTAGCGAGGTCGAGGAGTACGTCCCGACCGCCCACATCACGTCCGAGCTGATCGAGACGCTCGAGGTGTACCAGGACACGATCAACAACCCGAGCGAAGAGATCAACATCTGGGTCAGCGGCTTCTTCGGCTCCGGTAAGTCGTCGTTCGCCAAGGTGCTCGGCTACCTCCTTGCCAACCCGGAGGTCGACGGCACAACGGTCGCCGATCGCTTCTTCGAGCTGAACGAGATCCCCCGCGCCGCGGCCCTCCTCATCACCATCCACACCGCGGCACCGACCGAGACCGTGCTGCTCGACCTGAACACCTCGCCGAACGTGCTCCAAGAGGGCGAGCCAATCGTCCTCCCGGTGTACCGGACGTTGCTGGCCGAGTTCGGCTATAGCCGAGACGTCGTGTTGGCGGAGCTGGAGTTCGAACTCGAGGGCAAGGGCACGCTCGATGAGTTCGAAGCGAAGTACGAGGAGATCTTCGAGACGGCGTGGGAGACCCAGCGGGACGTCATAACCGCCAAGAACCGGGCAAGCCGAATCCTCCACGAGCTTGACAGCAAGACCTTTCCTGTAGCCGACTCCTGGTCCAATGTCGCTGAGCCGCCACCGATCACGGCGAAGTGGTTTGCCGCCCGGGTGCTGGAGCTGCTCCGTCGGCGCCGGCCGGGGAAGAAACGTCTAGTGCTCGTCGTCGACGAGGTGGGCCAATATGTGTCCCGCTCCACCGACCGCATGCGCCACCTCCAGGGCCTCGCCGAGGAGTGCCAGAAGACCAAGGGCCGGCTCTGGCTCGTCGCCACCTCCCAGGAGAAGCTGACCGACGTCGTCGACAGCCTCGAGGGCAAGCAGACTGAGCTGGCCAAGGCCCAGGACCGCTTCCCGATTCGCGTCGATCTGCTGCCGTCCGACATCGACGAGGTCACCGGCAAGCGCGTCCTCGATAAGACCGCTGCCGGTGCCGCCAAGATCCGTGAGCTGCTCGATGCCGATCGCAACAAGCTGACCACGTCTGTGACGCTCCAGTCCGACCGGCACAGTGCCTTCACTGACGACGACTTCGTGCGCCTCTACCCGCTGGTTCCCTACCAGCTTCAGGTGCTCATCGACGCGGTGTCGGCGCGCCGGGCCCAGGGCGGGGCACCACAGACGATGGGCGGATCGAACCGAACCCTCATCAGGCATGCCCAACAGCTCGTCAGCAACCCGACCGTTGGTCTCGCCGACGACACCGTCGGTGCGCTGGTAACGCTCGACCGTTCCTACGTGCTCCTCGAGGACGTCATCCCCACAGCGTGGCGCCACGAGGTCGACCAGGTGGCCTCTAAACACGGAGACACCAGCCTCGAGGCGAAGATCATGAGGGTGGTTGCCCTCTGTGCCGACGTCCCTGGCCTCGCCCTCACTGCCCGGAACCTGGCGGTCGTCTTGCATCCCACGATGTCGGCCGACCCCATTGAGTCCGACGTCAGAGCGGCCCTCGACCACCTCGTGGCCGAGGATCGAGTGCGCGAGACCGACGACGGCTACCGCCTCCAGAGCCCCGAGCAGAAGGACTGGGAGAAGACCCGTCGGGGCATCGACATGAAGCCCGGTGATGCTGTCCGCCTCCGCAAGCGGATCCTGAAGGACGCGCTCGGATCACTCACTGTGACGAAGGGCCGCACGTTCAAGGTCGAGCTCCACGCTGAGCGAGAGAAGATGAGCGACGGCGACATCACCCTCGACCTGCGCGACGACGCAGACGTCGACGGGCTGCGCCAGACCTCCCGATCAGAGGACGCCAAGCAGCGGATCTTCTGGGCCTACACCACGGCCGACGACACGTGGGACGCGCTCACCGAGTTGCACCGCAGCACCGAGTTGATCGACCGCTACGACAACGCCGGGCAGTCCGACGCCCAGCGAGTGCTTCTCGCCGAGGAGCGAAAGCGGCGTGACCGAGCGCTCAAGACCGCCGAGCAGCTGCTCGCTCGCAACATCACAAGCGGTATCACGATCTTCGACGGCAACACCGACGACCCGCCGAGCGGCGAGCTGCGAGCCGCCGCTGATCGCCTCGTGACCAGCCTCTTGGGCAAGATCTACCCGAACCTGGACACGTTCGCTGGGGCCTACAAGAAGGCCGAGGTCCTCCAGATCCTCCAGGCCGACACCCTCGACGGGCTCCCCGACCACTTCGGGCCCGAAGGATTGGCGTTGTTCAAAGTCGTCGCGTCGGGCCGGGAGCTCATCACCGATGGTGGCCCGATTGGCGCCGTCGTCTCCTACATTGCCGCGCGCAAGCAGTACGGCGAAGACCAGAACGGCGGCCAACTCGAACGGCACTTCGGCGGCCCGCCCTACGGCGCTCCGGTCGAGGCGCTGCAGGCGACACTCGCCGGCGCGATGCGAGCAGGCCTCATTGAGGTCGTCTCCCAGGCGGCGCGAATCACGTCCGCCACCGATCGCCGCCTCGAACAGGTCTTCGGCAACATCCCCAAGTTCCGCGCCGCGTCCTTCAAACCCGCCGAAGACACCGGGCCGTCGCTCGAAGTCCGCGCCGAGGTCAGCGAATGGCTCGCCACCGTCACCGGCGAAGCCCACTCGCTCGACCTCCAGGGGCTCGCCTTTGCCGGCCGCGCCACGTTCGGTGGGCTCCGCCAGCCGTGCACCGAAGCACGGTCGACCCTTACCGGAGCCGGGCTCGCCGTTCCAGAAGTGCTCATCACCATGGACGAGCTTCTCGGGCGCGTGATGAGCACTGACGACGAGCTGGTCGTGGCCACGCTCCACGAGCGCCGAGCTGACCTCGCTGACGGCCGCCAGGCGGTCACCGATATTGCCAGCCTCGTCAACGATCAGATCGACACCCTCCGTGCCGCGAAGGCTGCAGTCTCCACTGCCGGACAGCTCTCGGACGACGACGCGCCGAGCTGGGCGCGAGAGCTCCAGGAGCTTCTCGATCGAGCCCGGTACGCCGACGACCTCGCCCGCATCAGGTCGGTCACCACCAAGGTGGAGGCGGCCGCCGAGAAGGAAGAGAACGACCTTCGGGTAACGATCACGTCACAGGTCGAGGCAGCCGTCGGGGCGCTGCGATCCCGGTACCCCATGATCGACAATGACACGTTCGCCGAGGCGACCAACGTTCTCAAGTCTCTGCCCGTCACGAGCGATCTTGCTCTTCTGCGGGCCAACGCCGACGCCGTCTCGGGGGTCGTGCAGAAAGTCGCCGAGAACTTCGACGTGCTCTCCACAACCAAGGAGGTCCGTCACGTGCGAGTGAGCGATATCTGGGGTGGCCCGATCACCGCCGACAACCTCACGACCGCTCTCGAACGAATTCGCGAGCGCGTCCTCGCCGAACTCGATGACGACACCGAAGTTCGGTTCCGGTGACCGCCGCGCTCTCTGCCGACCAGCGATCATCGCTTGAGAAGTTGGTGCAAGCAGCGCGCCGATGGATCGAGGAGGACCTTGAGGCAAGGCTCGCGGGCTCCTTCGGGATCAACACAGACGGTCGCATCGAGGATGTCGGGGACTTGTCCCTGTCGAACGCCCAGGCGTCAGTGCGGCACGACCTCGTCGAGATCGTCGAGTTTCTCCGATCCGAAGGCGAGGACGACGAAGGCTCCGTTGCACGTTTGGTTCGGGAGGCTGCGTTCACCCACACCAACCGATTGATCGCTGTCCGTGTGGCCGAAGCGATCGGACTGCTTCCAGAGACCATCGGCAAGGGCACCGCGTCCTCGGGCTTCCGCGACTTTTCCGAGCTTGCCCCCACAGTTGCAGCGACCGAGTGGGGCCGCTTTGCCGAGTTCTTGCGACTGTGCGCCGACGAACTCGCTGCGGATGTGCCAGCGCTGTTCGACCCCCGAAACCCGCTCCTCGAGCTCACGATGTCCGAGCCGGTACTCGCAATGGTTGTCGAAGCGATCGCCGGACTGAGCGCCGAGCTCTGGGCCGCGCCGGACGCATTGGGTTGGGCATACCAGTTCTTCAACACAGGTGAGGAGCGCGCCAAGATCAAGAAGTCCGGAGCCCCTAAGGACTCCGTCGAGCTGGCCATCGTCAACCAGTTCTTCACGCCGAGCTACGTGGTCGAGTTCCTCGTTCACAACGGGCTCGGCGCCCACCTCGCTGCGGGCTTCCCGGGTCTCGCGGACGAGCTCTCGATGCTGGCCGAGGTGCCCACTGAGAAGGTGGAGGTCGACCTTCAAGCGGTCACTGTGCTCGACCCGGCGTGCGGGTCGGGCCACTTTCTACTTGGGGCCTATGACGTCTTGGAGCGGGCCTGGCATCACGCTGGGATCGAGCCCTCTAAGGCAGCGCCATCGATTGTCCGATCGTTGTGGGGGATCGACATCGACCCACGGGCGACCCAGATCGCACAGGCAGCAGTCATGTTCCGGGCTCGCCGGCACTGCCGGCAACCGAGGCTGCCGATGGCGAATGTGATCTGCGCTCGCTCCATGCCTGTCGGCCCCGAGGTCGATGGGCTTATTGCTGCGCTGCCCGATCACGTAGGGCGAGCTGTCAAGGGCATCGCCGACGAACTGCTCGACGCGCCCCGGCTTGGTCCGTTGCTCAAGATCGAGGAACGGCTCGATCGAGAAGTGCGCGATGTGTTCGGAACTGGAGTCGTCGAAGGAACGTTGTCGGAAGGCGCCGACGCAGAGTCAGACGGCATCGAGGCCTCGGTCCTCAGCGCGCTGTCAGCAATTGCCGATGCCACCACGTCGACGTCAGCACAGCGCCTATTCGCGACAGAGGCTCAGGACGCGTTCCGCTTTGTCGAAGCAATGACCCGCCGGTACACGGCAGTGCTCATGAACCCACCGTTTGGGGATCCGGTGGCATCGAGTAAGCCATACCTCAAGGCCGCGTACGAGTGGATCCCATCGACAAGCGACCTCTTCGCCCTATTCGTCGGGCGTGGACTCGAGCTGACGGCCTCAGACGGCTCGCTCGGGGCAATCACATCTCGGGTCGGCCTCTTCCTCACCTCGTTCGAAGAATGGCGTTCACAGGTGCTGTTCGGCAATGACCTCGGTCCGGTCGTCGACCTGGGCGAGCGTGTGATGGAACAAGCGACGGTCGAGGCGGCCGCCTATGTCCTGCGTCCACGGCGCGTCGGTCAACCGGGCATGGGAGGCCCAGTCGTTGTGCGTGCCCTGACCATGGACGATCGACCGACCGGTCTTCAGCAGGCGGTTGCTTCAATCAGGGACGGAGGCGCCGACGCCCACATCTTCCGACCCGACGTGGGGGCACTTGCCAGGTTGGATGGATGCCCCCTTGCGTACTGGATCGATCCGCAGGACGTCGATGCGCTGCTGTCGCATCCAGCCTTTGAACCGGGTCGGGGATCCGTCAGGCAAGGTCTTGCGACTGGCGATGACTTTCAGTTCGTGCGCACCTGGTGGGAGGTCTCGCCAAGCCAATCGACGGTCGCCCCCGCCGACGCCGAGGGCAAGAGCGCGGAAGAGCAGCTCAGACGCGGAGCGAAATGGGCTCCCATCGTCAAGTCGGGATCGTCGCAACCTTGGTTCTCACCGAATCTTCTGGTCGTCGACTGGGAGCGGGATGGGTACCGACTCAAGAACTTCTTCGACGTTGGGGGCAAGCTGAGGTCCCGCCCGCAGAACACTGACCTCTATTTCAGACCCGGCTTCAGTTGGACACGACGAGCGCCTCGACTGGTGCCCTACGTCGTGCCGGAGGGCTGTATCTCAAGCGTCAGTCGTTATCAGGCGTTTCCGAACGGCGACCCGTATCCAGCTGTCGGCGTTGTTGCCAGCAATGTAGCCAGCGCGTTCTGCCGGTTCTACGGGGAGAAGTTCCTTTGGCCGAACTTCCTGGTGGACAACCTGAAGACCCTCCCAATCCCTGACCTGCCGCCTGCCCTCAACGACTCGCTCGCGCAGTTCGTCGATCGCGAGGTCAGATCAAGGCAGATGCTCTACAGCACCTTGGAGCCGTTCCGGGAGTTCGTCGCGCCGTCCAGGGAACTACCTGACCTGAGTTGGAACCCCTTCTCTCTACTCGGTGACGAACTCGAACGGGAGGTGGCACGCGCCTACGGACTGGATGGGGAAGCCGCTGAGCGTGTCACGGCCGATACGCGCGAGGCCCTGAGCGCGTTGGGCAACATCGAGCCCACTGAGGACGATGGTTCTGAAGAGGAACTGGGGGTCCTTGCGGATTGGATTGACCGGTTGGTCTCCTACCTCATGGGCGTAGCGCTGGGGCGGTGGGACGTCCGCATCGGATCGGACCCGACTCGGGCCCCCGCCTCAGCGGGAGCGTTCACCCCTCCGTCGCCGCTACCGCCCGGCATGTTGCGCGATGGTGCCGGCGGTCCGGCGGTCGAGGTTCCTCCGTCGTATCCCGTTGAGGTCCCGGCTGCACGCCTACTTGTCGACCAAGCGGGACACGACTGGGATGTGACTGACCGGGTGCGACGGGCGGCTGTGGCCTTCCTCGGCGATGATGGTGAGTTGGATCGCGCTGTCGCTGAGGCGATGAAGAAGCCGTCACTTGTCTCCTATATCCGCGGACAGTTCTTCAAGTCGCACTTGGCGACCTATTCAAAGGGCAGGCGCAAGGCTCCGATCTACTGGCAGCTACAGGTTCCGTCGAAGGCGTGGGGCATCTGGCTGTACGCCCCGAAGCTGTCGCGGGAGATGCTGTTCGCCATCGTGCGTGAAACGGAACAGCGGCAGCGTCTCGCTGAGCAGCAGATCGGGCACCTCCAACGCGAGGCCGAGACCGGCAGCGGGCGTAAGGCGAGTGAGGTCGCCAAGGAGCTGGATGCCGAGCAGAAGCTCGCGGTCGAGCTGGCTTCGTTCCGGGCCGAGGCGGAGCGGATCGCCAGCTTCGGATGGGAGCCCGACCTCGATGACGGCATGGTGCTCAATGCCGCACCGCTGGCCGACCTTTTCCCAGCATGGAAGGACGCCGCCGCATACCGCAAGGAGCTGCGCGCCGGGAAGCACGAGTGGGCGACGGTGGCCCGATACGCCGACCAACTATGAGCTCTTCCCTCGGAGCGGTGGAACGGTCATTGCTCGAGAAGGTGGTACAGCGTGCCCGCGGCTGGATCGAGGGCGACCTCGTTGAGAAGCTTCAAGGGTCCTTCGGCATTGACGCAGATGGTCGGATCGAGGACGTCAATCACCTCTCGCTTTCGAACGCGCAGGCGTCGATCCGCAGCGACCTGGTCGAGATTGTCGAGTTCCTCCGATCCGAGGGGCTGGACAGTGAGCAGTCCGTCGCACGGTTGGTCCGGGAAGCAGCGTTCACCCACACCAATCGCCTGATCGCTGTCCGGGTGGCAGAGGCGGTAGGGATACTGCCGGAGACAATGGCCAAGGGAATCGCTTCCACCGGTTTCCGGGACTTCTCTGAGCTAGCGCCTGTTGTAGCGAGCACTGAATGGGGTCGCTTCGCCGTGTTCGTACGACTTTGTGCGGACGAACTGGCGGTTGACGTACCGACGCTTTTCGATCCGCGCAACCCTTTGCTGGAACTCAGCATCTCGGAGACGGTCTTGTCCAAGGTCGTCGAGGCCATGTCAGACCTCACCGATGACGGGTGGGCGGCGCCTGACGCGCTGGGTTGGACTTATCAGTTCTTCAACAGCGACGACGAACGTCGGGAGATGCGGAAGGAATCCTCGGCGCCTCGAGACACTCGGGAGTTGGCAGTTAGGAATCAGTTCTTCACTCCAAGCTATGTGGTGGAGTTTCTCGTTCAGAATGGCCTCGGCGCACGCCTGGCTGCCGGAATCCCTGGTCTTGCAGAGGAGCTGCCACTCCTCACGGAAGCACCAAGGGAACAGATTGCAGTCGATCTGGACGCGGTGAGCGTGCTCGATCCCGCTTGCGGATCGGGGCACTTCCTTCTCGGTGCCTACGACGTCCTGGAACGGGCCTGGCAGGCTATCGGTGTTCCGCCGTCCGCCTCGGCGCCAGCGATTGTCAAGTCGCTGTGGGGGATAGATGTCGACCCTCGCGCAACGCAGATCGCTCAGGCAGCGGTGATGTTCCGTGCTCGTCGACACTGCCGCGGAGCGAGGCTCCCGAAGGTAAAGGTGATTTGCGCCCGCGCGCTCCCAACTGGCCCTGAAGTTGACGCGTTTATCGCGGCGCTACCCGAACACGTCGGCCGGGCCGTGAGGGTGATCGCCGACGAACTGGTGCAAGCGCCCGTCCTGGGTCCGCTCCTCAAGATCGAGGAGCGCCTTTCGCTTGAGGTGCGGGACGTCTTCGGCATCGGCGTCGTGGAGGGCACCCTGTCACAAAATGATGCTGCCCAGGCCGGGGAGATAGAAGCGGCAGTTCTTGGTGCCCTTGCCTCGATCGCTGACTCGGCGACTTCCACTGCGTCACAGCGAATCTTTGCGGCTGAGGCGCGCGACGCGGTTTTGTTTGTCGAGGCGATGTCGCAGCAATATACGGCGGTACTGATGAACCCCCCTTTCGGCGAGCCGGTTCCGTCGACTAGGGACTACTTGAAGGCCGAGTACCCCCTCGGGTGGACAGAGCTCTACGCGGCTTTCATTGAGCGATTCCTGAACCACAACTGTGAGAGCATCGGAGTTGTGTCTTCATCGGAGTACTTCAGGACCAAGCGACTACGAGGTCTTCGGAAGACCCTTGCAACTGATAGCCGGATGGCTGCGCTATACATCGTCCGCCTCGGAGGGGGTGTTCTTCAAGGCGCTTCGGTGGATGCATCCGCAACTGTGATCGGCCGGAAGTACGAACCAGGGCAGACAGCGGCGTTCGCCCGTCCCACGATCTCGGAGCGAGCTAATCCGAACCAATGGGCATGGAGGCGAGTCGACCTCGAGTCGTTCATGGATATACCCGGCTCCCCCTATCCGTTCGAGGCATCCGACCAAGTCCTTGCTCTATTCGACCGACAGTCTCGCCTCGATCCTGATATCGCTGCCGTGCGGAAAGGAGGCAGCACATTCGATAACTTTCGGTTTCTCCGGCTCTGGTGGGAGCTGCCGATCGGCACTTCGGTCCCGTACCCGAGCCAAGGCTGGAATCCGTGTGCACGAGGAGGTCCACACACTCCTTATCTGCGGTCCGCCGATATTCGGATTGACATGCGTACGGCGGGCGAATCGTTGGTGGAGGCTGCTGGGCGGAAGTACCGGCCGCAGATCTTTCAGTCATCCTCGTGGTGGGGCACTGCCTGTCTCGGTGTGCCGAGACAAGGCACGGACGCAGCCTTTTCCCTCATTCCGCCTGGCTACGTCCTTTCGGAGGAGACGATCTCAGTCTTTCCCAATAGGAATTCTGACACGGCCCTTCTGTTGATTGCATTGAATTCAGATGTCGTACCCCGAATCTTGGAGGCCTTTGCGAAGGTGCGCAAGAACGAGGCCGGATATATAAGGAATCTTCCATTGGATCTGGAGCCTGCTCGAAGCGCAGAGCTTGCGTTCCAGGCGGCCGCAGATCGTTGCCTGGCCGAGGCTTTCGTGCGGGAGTCACGTCGAGAGACATCTGCCTGGTTCTCGTCGCCGTTTGCGGCTGTCGACGCTCCGGGTGTCGGCGAATTCTCCGATGACGTGGGTACTGGGGTCCGCATGGCATTTGGGTTAGAAGGTACGGGGTCGGTTGCATTCAATTCGACCGAGCTGGAGACGGTTGATGAGCACGGACTTGTTTCATACCTTGTCGGAGTTGCATTTGGACGATGGGACATCCGCGAAGCGTCCGCTCGTATTCTCCCGCCGACTGTGATGGAGTTCATGGACGGTGGTGAGCCGCAGTTTCCGCCCGGTCACCTGAGAGAGGGCAACTCCGAGGACAATCCGGCGCTGCCCGCAGCTAGTGGTGTTCTTCCTGACGATCCTTCGAGTGAGCGCGACCTCAGTCGAACTCTTGCTGTACTGAATCGCTATCTCACTAGCGAGGGTGTGATCACGACTGATGTGTGGAGCGACGCATTCCCGGACGGTGATTGCCGCCGCTATCTCCGGACGAGGTTCTTTGACGTCCATGAGTCCCGGTATTCAGTGAGTCAGCGCCGGGCCCCGATCTACTGGCAGCTTCAGGTTCCATCAAAGGCGTGGGGCCTGTGGCTCTACGCCCCGAAGCTGTCACGGGAGATGCTGTTCGCTGTGGTTCGGGAGACTGAGCTGCGACAGCGTCTCGCTGAGCAGCAGATCGGGCACTTCCAACGCGAGGCGGAGACAGGCAGTGGCGGGCGCAAGGCGAGTGAGGTCGCCAAGGAGCTGGAGGCCGAGCAGAAGCTCGCTGTCGAGCTCGCGTCCTTTCGGGCCGAGGCGGAGCGGATCGCCAACCTGGGGTGGGAACCCGACCTCGATGACGGCATGGTGCTCAACGCCGCACCGCTGGCCGACCTATTCCCAGCGTGGAAGGACGCCGCCGCATACCGCAAGGAGCTGCGGGCCGGGAAGTATGAGTGGGCGACGGTGGCCCGGTACGCCGATCAGCTGTGATCCCCCTCCGGGAACGGCTAGCGGCTGAGCTCGCGGCAAAGGTCGAGCGACACGGGGTCGTCGTGTGGGACGACCCGGAGGGGTCGTACACGGCGGTCGTGGATGACGTCGCTCCGGCCGGCGTTTCGGTTCACCGGTTCGAGGGGAGCTGGTTCGATCTTCGCCATCGGCTGGAGCAGTCACTGGCGGGGCAGGATGCCCCTGCCCTGGTGGCCTACCTGCCGACGAAGCCCTCGGATCCCGATCCACTCGAGGAGTTGCGGGCGGTCGGTGCCCGCTTCCGGATCACGCTGCCGACGCTCCTCAAGGGCGCGCTAGCCGGGCAGCTGACCGAGCAGCGGATCGCGCAAGTCGGGGAGCAGTGCTCCACCATCCTCGAGGCAGAGGCTGCGCTGGATGGTGGAGACACTGGGGTCGACGCGCGCCTGATCTCGACCATCGGGGAGACCTCCACGACCGCCATCGTCACCGCGCTCATCGCGGGCTCCCACACCGTCGAACTGGCCGAGCGAGATCTGGGCGGTGTTGCACGACAGATGCTCGCCGGAGCGATTGGTGGCGATCTCGACGGTCTCGATGGTGAGGACCTTCGACACGCTGCGTTCCGTCAGGTGTCGCTCACCTGTCTTGCACGGTCGGTCGGGGACCTGCCGCCCGAGCTAGCTGGATCCTTCAGTGAGCCAACCCCGGCCCAGACGAAGACCGCCATGGCGATTGTCGAACGGCTCCAGGCGCGACCCGAACTCCACGACAGCTACGTCGAGCTCGCCGAAGCGGTCGATCAGCAGCTCCATCTGGGCACGCTCCTTCCCTGGAGCGATGGACTACTGCCTATCGACCTCACCCGCGCCATCGAGGAAACCGCGCTGACCGAGTCGTTCCGCCTCCTCGAGACCGATGGACAGAAGGCCGCACTGGCCCTCGCGTCCGAGCGGCTGGCGTCGAGCTGGTGGTTGCGGTCCTCAGGTCCCGAAGGCGACGTGCTCGCCATCAAGTACCGGGCGGTACGCGCTCTCGCACGAATTGGACTCGCCATGGCCCGAGCGATGCCTCCGTTCGGGACAGTTTCGGAGTTGCGCGACTGGTACACCACTGAGGGATACGAGGTCGACGCCGCCTACCGTCAGAGCGAGCTGATCCGGGTGACCTCCGGCGTGGTGATCGACGAGCTCGACGAGCTGTTCCACCAGGCTCGCCAGCGATACGAGCAGTGGCTCGATCGGGTGCTCCTCGCCACTGCCGGGGCCATGGCAACTCCGGAACTCCCTACCAGCGAGCTCCAGCGTTCGATCCACCACCGCTTCGTTCGAAACCGCCCGGAGCGAACGGCCTACGTACTCGTCGACGCTCTCCGCTACGAACTCGGCGTCGACCTCGTGGAGCGATTGGGCATCGTCAACGCAGAGGTTGAGATCACATCCGTAGTAGGCACCCCACCGACCATCACGCCCGTCGGGATGGCCGCGGTGCTGCCGAAGGCCGACATCGACTTCCGCATCGATCTGGGCTCCAACGACCGACTGGCAGTCCGAGTCGGCGGCAACCCGATCGACTCGGTCAAGGATCGGGTCGGGCAGCTCGAACACGCCCACGGCCCGGTGGTCGATCTCGTGCTCGACGACGTGGCGCAGTGCTCCAACAAGGAGCTCAAGAAGAAGCTCGGTACCGTCGACCTCGTCCTCGTCCGGTCGACCGAGATCGACTCCGACGGAGAATCCGACCAGCTCGCCGCCAGCTGGGGCTCCTTCGACACGACGCTCAGTGTGTTGCAGACCGCTGTCGCCAAGCTGCTCCACGCTGGGATCCAGCGGGTGGTGATCACTGCGGACCACGGCTTCCTCGCGGTGCGTCAGCTGGGCGAGGACCGCCGCATCGACAAGCCAGTCACCGGCACCGGCGAGACACATCGCCGGGCGTGGATCGGGCGGGGTGGAACGGCATCAGCCTCGACGGTCAAGGTCCCACTCGCTGCGTTCGGCATCGCGAGCGACCTCGAAATCATCACCCCCCGAGGGCTCGGCGTCTTCGTCAGCGGCGGCGGTCTGCAGTTCTTCCACGGCGGGCTGTCACCGCAGGAGCTCATCGTTCCGGTCATCGTCGTCATTGCTGAGGACGACACCCCGGATCCGCAGTACCAGATTGACTTGGCTGTCGCCGGCGGCAAGATCACGACCGGTGTCGTCGCGATCACCGTGGCCATGACCGGGGACCTGTTCACCCGTGAATCTCGCATCCGGCTCCAACTCCTGCAGGGCAAGGTCCACGTCGGTACCGTGGTCGGAGGCGACGGCTTCGATCCCGCCACCGAGACCATTGACGCCGACGTGGACACGCCGAAGGTCATCACCGTGCAGGTCACGGCCAACCTGATCGCAGGCTCGACTGCCACACTTGAGGTACTCGACGCCGCCTCGGGCGTGCGCCTCGCTGCGCTCGACGTCGACGTCGCCGCCAACATCCTCATGGACGATGACCTTGACTGAGCAGAGATACGACCGGCTCGATGAGCTCGCCAACCGGTACTTCCCCGGCCGGGTCGTCCGTAAGGACCTCGTTCGGCAGGTCAAGGTCGGTGCCAGCGTGCCCGTGTATGTGCTCGAGTTCCTCCTCGGCAAGTACTGCGCCTCAGACGACCCTGCTGCCATCGAGGCCGGGCTCAAGGTCGTGAACCAGACGCTGGCCGACAACTTCATCCGACCCGACGAGTCGGAGAAGGCCAAGGCCGAACTGAAGAAGAAGGGTAAGCACCGACTGATCGACAAGGTCGACGTGCGCTTCGTCGAGAGCGACAAGAAGTTCTGGGCGACGCTCCACAGCTTTGGCTCCAAGTTCGTGAACATCCCCGAGGAGATCGTCTACAAGTACGACAGGCTTCTCGGTGGCGGAGCCTGGTCCCAACTCGACCTGGTGTACAACGACCTGGAGGACTCGGCGCAGAAGACGCCCTTCTACATCCAGGCGCTCAAGCCCATCCAGGTCGCGGCCTTCGACCGAGACGCCTACATCGAGGCGCGGCGCGAGTTCAGCCGCGACGACTGGCTTGATCTCGTCATGCGCACCCTCGGCCTCGAGGCGGCCGAGTACGACCTCAGAGGGAAGCTCCTCGCGCTCACGCGGCTCATTCCCATGACCGAGCGCAACTACAACCTCATCGAGCTTGGGCCGTGGGGGACTGGCAAGTCGTTCGTGTTCCGCGAGTCGAACCCGAACACGATCCTCATTTCAGGCGGCAAGGTCACCGTCGCCCAACTCTTCGTGAACATGTCGACGGGCCGAGTGGGCTTGCTCGGCACGTGGGACGTCGTCGCATTCGACGAGGTCGCCGGCCTGCAGATGTCCGACTCCACCGTCGTCAACATGCTCAAGGACTTCATGGAGTCTGGATCCTTCGCCCGAGGCAAGGAGGAGATCCCTGCGGAAGCGTCGATCGTCTTCGTGGGGAACACCTCCAAGCCCCACGAGGAGCTGATACGCACCGCTCACCTCTTCGCCGATCTTCCCCCTTCGATGATCGACCCGGCCTTCCTCGACCGACTGCACTACTACCTCCCGGGCTGGGAAGCTCCCAAGCTCGAGAAGCGGCTGTTCACCGATCACTTCGGTTTCGTCTCCGACTTCTTCGCCGAAGCGCTGCGCCAGGAACGCAAGCGCTCGTTCGTCACCGCTCTCGACAGTGACTTCTCGCTCGGCTCGCACCTTGCTGCTCGCGATGAGAAGGCGGTGCGCAAGACGGTCTCTGGACTCCTGAAGATCCTCCACCCCCACGGCGAGTGGAGCCACGGCGATCTTCGGGAGTACCTCGAGTTCGCCCTCGAAGGACGCCGGCGGGTCAAGGAGCAGCTGAAGAAGCTCGCCGCGCACGACTACGCCAAGACATCCTTCTCCTACATCGAGAACGACACCGGACGCGAGATCTGGGTCGACCTTCCCGAGCAGGCCGACGAGCTTGACCTCGAAGCGGACCTCGACGAGGTCGAGGCTGAAGCCGAGGTGGCCGCGAAGCGATCCACGGCTGAGCTCATCATCGGCGGTGAGAGCAAGACCGTCGAGTTCAAGCGGACCGCTCGGTACAACGCACACACCGAGGCCGCGGACAAGCGACTCGAACACGAGGTCGTCAAGAGCGTGGCCGGGTTCCTGAACGCGGCGGGCGGAACGCTGTTGATCGGGGTGCACGACGAGCAGCGAGTGACTGGGATCGATGTCGACTACTCGCTCCTTGGGAAGCGGCAGGATCGCGACGGCTTCGAGAACTGGCTCGTCGGCAAGCTGATCGGCGAACTCGGACAGCCGGCCGTCGGCTCGTACGTCGAGATCTCGTTCGAGGCGTTCGATGACGGCGACGTGTGTCGCGTCGACGTCAAGCCAAGCAACCAACCCGTCTACGCCGGCGAGGACGCCCAGCTCTTCGTCCGCATGGGCAACTCCACCCGCTCGTACAACACGCGCGACGCGATCGAGTACATCCGGACTCGCTGGTAGCGGCATCGACCTGTCGGACGGGTCTGAACGCTTCGCGGTGCGTGCTCCAAGGCGTCCTGCAGGACTGGATCAACCGCGGAGGGGCATCGAAGCGGCGGCTACGCGTCCGTCCCATCGTCGTCCGCGATCGAGAGATCGAATTCGAGGGGACGGGCACGACCGTAGGCAACCCCGAACTGATCGATCAGTGGACGATGCCAGGGCGTCGGGTAGACCGACTCGATTGTCAGTCCCGAGCGGTCGGAGAGGAGTGCCCGCAGGTGCCGCTTCGCCGAGCCTCGGACAACGATTGAGAATGCCTCAACGGGGCTTCCTGAGCCTGAGGTGTTCGAAGCCTGCCCGCGCTTCTCGAACCGTTTGCTCACCCAATCGTTCGAGTCGTCGCCGAGTTCCAACGGAATGGTCGACGTGTTCCTCCCTTTGGGTTTCGACAGTTCTCCGAGGAGGAACGACCCTCGCTGCATCCGCAACCGCTCGGTCACGTCAGGAGGCCGGTACCACCAGACTCGCTGACCCAAGGACGATGTCACTGAGTTCGATGTCCCAGCGAAAGGTCGGGCATCCATCGGCTCGATCCATCGCTCCCGCGGTGGGCGGCGAATCGCAAACAGGCGGCCTGACTGACTGTCGAGTGCAGTGGGTTCGGAAGGATTGGCGAAGGCGACCATCCACAACGCCACGAGGGGGTCGGTTGTCACGTCGAGCAGCGGGGTCGCCGCGCCGTGGTGCTGGATACTCGCCAGGAGGGCAAGATCCGGCAAGGTCGCAGCTTCATGCGTGTCAATGTTCGCCTTCCTGGCTGCATCGATCAGGTCAGTTGTCGCGCGACCGACGGTCGCCTGCTCGTGCTTGTACGTCCGGCCATCGGCGTTCAGTACGCGCGTGTGCATCGCAGGCTCGATCCCAAAGCGCTTGTCTGCCTGCCCGCGCCAGAGCCACACCTCGTCCTTGAACGTTGAATGCATCCACATAGCGGCGGAGACGATGTCGCGAGCGGCTTGCTCGCCATTCTCCGTGGGAGGAGTCCAGGACAGCACGAGATGGACGGTACCCCCGATCCTGAGCGACCCGAGAACTCTGCACCGGGCAGTGGCTGTCGATCGGGGACATCATCGATCGAACGGCCTAAACCAGCCTTTCGGGTGGAGATTCACGTACCCCCCACGCTGGTAGAGCTCCGACTCAGGGTCCTTCGCGCCGTCGAGGGCGGGGTTGTAGAGGACCTCGACGTCGAGATCCTCGAAGTGGATGTCCTTCACCCACCCGTAGTCCGGTTGGATCGACCACCGCAGTGCAGGTGTACGGCCAGGGCGGAGACTTGAACGCCAATGTCGCGAACAAGGGCGGCATCAGTTCGAGCAGCATGAGCGGCCCCATGGGCGTCGCAACCGACCGTGCCGGGGCCTCTACGTCGGCGACTCAGGAAACAAGCACGCGCTGGTCTACGCCCCCCTGCTGACCGCGCCAGTCGGCCGCCGTCCTCGCCGCGGCACCCCGAGACTCCAGGTCTTGCCCACCAGTACTCTTGAGCGTCGAAGAGACCGAGCGGCCCGCTCGGATCGGGAGGGCCGCAGCGTGGCGTCGTTCATCAACTGGCTGGATCACTCCGAGGAGGACCAGCGGCGCGTCCGAGAGATGCTCCAGCTCTTCTCGGACAAGGACACCGTTGATGACCTCGGCATCGGCACCATCCGAGACGCGATCAGCAACGCGCTCTTCCCCGGCACGTCCGTCATCCAGACCCGGGCTCGCTACCTCCTCTTCGTCCCATGGCTCTTCCGGCGTGCCGAGCAACGCCACCCGCAGCAGCTCGTCGCCAAGGCCATGGACATGGAGCGCAACCTCATCGGCGCGCTCAAGGCCGGCGGAGACCGCAACGGCCTCATCGGTGTCGACGCCGGCCGCAACGTCCGCACCCTCCCATCAGCGATCTTCTGGGGCGGACTTACCCGCTACGGCGTCTTCCAGGCACCATCACTCAGCATCCGCCAGTACGGGCGCTATGTCGCCCGTGGCCTCGCAGCGTCCGACATGGAGGACGAGATCGGTGACCGCGCACCGTCCTTCTGGCAACGCGACATCCCGGATCCCCCAGCCGACCTCTTCACGTTCAAGGAAGCGAACTTCGACCTGACCGACGACGAAGCCGGATGGCTGTGCGAACGGATCATCACCTCCGACCGCGATGGTGACGGCGCAAGCCTGCTCACCGCCTACGTCCGCGACCTCCAACGCGGTGTAGAACTCGCGTCGGTCGACAACGTTTGGGACGCCGACCTCCCTGCGGACACGCCGCTCGCCATGACCGACCTGGTCCATCACGGCGAGCGGTTCTCCTGTGCCGTGCATGGCGCCGCTCTTCTCTACAACCTCAGCCTCGCCGAAGAGCGCGCCAAGACCGACCTTGAACCGAAGGCCGGTACCTCGCCCGACGACTACCGCGACCGACTCCACCAGTGGACCGCCAACGCCACCCGCGTCCGGCTGAGCGAATGGGCGTCCTCCATTGCCGACTTCCGCGATTGCATCATCGACACAGGAGTCCGCATCCCTCCCCCGACGCTCCGCTTCCTCAACAACTGGGCAGCATTCCTCGCTGCCGACGCGGCGCACATCGCGTCGTCGGAAGAAGCGCGTGCCATCGTGCGCGGCCGCGAGCTCGAACACAAACGCGGCCAAGCGCGCCTCGCCAACAAGAAGCGCCTCGCCGAGTGGGGCGGTGATGCGGGAACCACGCCTCTCTCATATCGGTGGGGACAGGTGCAACGCATGCTTGGCGACGTCGCCGACGGGCTCAGTCGATCGGTTGTCGAAGGTTCGCATGCTGTCGCCTGACGACCGCACGCTCTTGGTCGATCTGCTCGCACCGCCCGAAGCCGGGTACCGGCTCGAACGCGCGGTGGCCACCACCTTCACACTTCATCTCACCGCCCTGCTCCCGGTCCCGCTCGCGCTCGCCGGAGCCGACCTCAGCTCGTCCACCGACCCGCTCAGCATCCTCCAGGCCGTGCGCAACTACGCCGACCGCATCGACGTCTTCTGCCAAGCCGGGCACGTCTCCGTCCCCGCACAGCGCAACGATCTCCTCGCGTTCGTGGAACCTATGGTCCATCAGGTCAAGGCGCCGCGACCCGGACACCTCTTCCACCCCAAGCTCTGGGTCCTGCGCTTCGCCAACGACGACGGCGACGAGCGCTACCGCCTCGTCTGCGGCTCTCGCAACCTCACCAACGACAGAGCGTGGGACGCCGTCATCAACCTCGACGGCCGCCGCACGCTGCAACGCCGCGCCGTCAACCGACCGGTCGCGGACTTCCTCACCTCATTGGCAGACCGCGTTCCCGCCGGCCTCCCGCGCGAGCGTTTAGCGGCCATCAACGACCTCGCCCAAGGATTGCGCTACGTCGAGTGGGAACGTCCAGACGGTGTCATCGCCGACAACGATTGGCTTACCTTCCACGTCTTTGGCCCCGGCCGAACGTCACGGCCCGACATGAGCGGCTACCGCCGCCTCGTCGTCTCACCGTTCCTCAACGACGGGGGCCTCGACGCAGCCTGGCCCGACGGAGCGGGCGACTGCGTTGTCCTGTCCAGGGCCGAGGAACTCGACGCGCTCGGTGACGACTGGCGCGACTGGCTGCAAGACAACGCCGACATGCGCGTCCTTGACGAAGCCGCAGCGATACCCGACGCCGAATCACCTGACGCCGGACCGCGATGGTCCCTCTCGGGCCTTCACGCCAAGCTCTTCATCGTTGAGCGCAACAAGCGAGCGCACGTCCACATCGGATCGGCAAACGCCACCGACGCTGCCTGGGGCGGCAACGACGAGCTACTCGTCGAAATCGTTGGTCGTGCTGCGACCTACGGAGTCGAGGCTGCGCTCGGCACCTCCGGCTTCGGACGCATCCTGCTCGCGCACACTCTCGGAGATCCGATCCCCGAAACACCCGACGACGAGTTGCGCCGCACCTTCGAGAACGCGCTCCGAGACCTCGCGTCGCTGACCTACACCGCAACCGTCGAAGGCGAACACGACGCACCGCTGCTCTGGGTCCGCTCCGACGAACCGCTGCGCGCTGCTGCGAGCCTCCCGCCGGACACGCAGCTCAGCGTCGAACTCCTCACCCTCGCCGGTCAGCCGCACCGACCCCCATTCGGCAAGCGCCTCGATCACCGTTGGCAACTCTCCGAGATCGAGGAGATCACGCCCTTCCTCGTCCTGCGGCTCGGCAGCGGCTCGGGAAGCGGCCGCGTCGAGGTCAGCACCGTCGTCCTCGCTCGGCTCATCGGGGACCCCGCGGATCGCCTCGACCGCGTCCTCGCCCGCCGGATCGGAACGCCCAGCGAGTTCCTGCGCTTCGTGCTCCTCCTGCTGCAGCTCGCAGGCCGCGAGGGATTCTTCCCCGAAGGGCTCGGAGCCGGAGGCGGCGGCACCTTCGAGTTCGGTTCGGCAGATGGCGGAGCAGGACTGCTCGAAGCCGTCCTAACGGCCCTCGCCACCACACCAGGCACCATCGACGATATCGACCGCCTCGTCACCCGGCTCAGCGCAACCGAGAAGGGCAGAGCCGTTCTCCCTGACGGCTGGACCACCTTCTGGCCATCCGTCGTCGCCGCCCGCGCCCAGCTCAGGACACGACCATGAGCCGCACACGCTCGGCCGACACGGCCTTCGCAACCCTCAAGGACTTCCAAGTCGACACCGTCGAGTACGTCCTCCGCCGCCTCTACGACGATCCCGACGACACCGATCGCTTCCTCGTCGCCGACGAGGTCGGCATGGGCAAGACACTCGTCGCCCGCGGCGTCATCGCCGGAGCCATCGAACGACTCCAACACGACGACACCGTCGACCGCATCGACATCATCTACATCTGCTCCAATGCCGACATCGCCCGACAGAACATCGCCAAGCTCGACGTCCGAGGAGACGGCACCAAGCCCCTCTCCACGCGCATCACGATGCTCGCGACACAGCTCCGCGATCTCAACCGCGCCATGCCCGACGGAACCAAGACCGTCAACCTCGTCGCGTTCACCCCGGGCACGTCGTTCGACAAGGGACACCGCAGTGGCCGCGTCGAAGAACGTGCCCTCCTGTACTGGCTCCTCGAACCCATCATCGACGGGACGCGTGCCGAGAAGAACGCGCTGCAACGCATCTTGCGCATGGACGTGAACGAATACCGCTGGGACTCGATCCTCGCAGGCTTCGACGAACCGGACTCCGTGCCGGACGCCACTGTCACCAAACGCTTCCGCGCCGCAGCCCGACCATCGCGCGCAACGGCCGACCTTCGCGACTTCGTCGAGGAGATGACAGGGCGCTACCAGCTCAACGCTGACCAAACCCGACGTCGCCTTGAGATCGTCGGGGCGCTTCGCGCCATGCTCGCGAAGGTGAGCGTCGACTGCCTCGAACCCGACCTCGTCATCCTCGACGAGTTCCAACGCTTCAAGCACCTCCTCGAACACCCCGACATCGACGCCGAACGCGAAGTCAGCCAACTCGCAAACGACCTCTTCACGGCCGAACAGGTGAAGGTCCTTCTCCTCTCCGCCACCCCCTACAAGATGTTCACCCTCGCCGAAGAACGCGGCCTCACCGGCGACGACCACTACAGCGACTTCATCGCCACCGTTGACTTCCTCGAATACCCCAAGCACACGGGCACCAGCCTGCGGCTCAAGACAGCGCTCGCGGACTTCCGGCGTCGTGCCGTCGCCGGGAGCGACCCCCAAGCAGCGAAGGACCAGGTCGAGAACATCCTCCGCCAGGTCATGTGCCGAACCGAACGCCCAGTCTCCGGCATCGGCGACATGGTCACCGAGAAGGCCGACCAACCCGACCCGCCAACTGCCGATGACCTCCTCGGCTTCGTCGCGCTCAAGACCATCGCCGACGAGGTCGGCGGCGCGCTCTCCGTCGAATACTGGAAGTCCGCCCCCTATTTCCTCAACTTCATGGACGGCTACCAGCTCTCCCAGAAGTTCAGGCACGCCGACCTCGATCCCTGGTCCAAGCGCGCCCTCCTCGAACACGCACAGGTCATCCGCCGCTCCGACCTACGCGGAACAGAGGAGATCGATCCCGCCAACGCTCGGTTCCGCCAACTCGTCTCCGAGACCCTCGACAAGGGTCTCTGGAAACTCCTCTGGCTCCCACCCTCCATGCCCTATTGCGAGCCAGCCGGCCCCTACGCCGAGATCGACGCGGCCACGGTCACCAAGCACCTGATCTTCTCCAGTTGGGCCGCCGCGCCGACCGCGATCGCATCCCTCCTGAGCTGGACCGCCACCCACAGGATGCAGGCATCCATCGAAGGCGACGGCCCCACCCGACCGCGCCTCGCCTACCGGATCGGCGACGACGGACGCCCAGCAGGCATGACCGCACTCGCCCTTTTCTCACCCACACCCGGCCTGGCGGAACTCACAGACCCGCTCGCCTTTGCGCGCCAGACACCGGACGACGTCCTGCCCGCCGAAGACGCCGTTGCTCACGCCCAGGCTCGCGTCGAAGGCCTGATCGCCATGGCGGGCCGCGCCAGCTCGACGCTGAGTCGAGACACGTGGTTCTGGGCCGCGCCGTTCGCCATCGACGGCACCGACCACCACCACGAACTCGCCGGCGTCATCTCCGAGAAGGACACCGCCTCAGACGACCGCGGGCTCGCCGCTCATCTCGCGGCCGCCGATCAAGCCGCTCGCGATGACGTCGAACTCGGCGCACACCCACCCGACCTCGCCCGTTGGGTCGCACTCGTCGGTCTGGCCGGACCTGCCAACGTCGCCTGGCGATCGCTGAGGCGCGTCACCACCGGGATTCCCGAGATCACCGACGCTGGCATCCGCCGCGCTGCCGCTGTCATCGCCGCGGGTTTCCGCTCCCTCTTCAACCGACCCGAGGTCATGGCTCTCCTCGACAGCCAAGGAGCGCAACTGGCGTACTGGCAGTCCGTCCTCCTCTATTGCCTCGGCGGCAACCTCCAGGCCGTCCTCGACGAATACCTCCACCACCTCGTCGGGAATCAGAACCCCAACGACGACGACGCCCTGCTTGCCATGGCGAGCGACATTCGCTCCGCCATCTCACTGCACGTCGCCGCACTCCAAGCCTTCGACCCTTCGCGTCCCGACACGCCGCTGCGGTTCAACTCCCGCTTCGCGCTCCGCTACGGCTCAGCCAAGGGCACCGTGAAGACCGACGAGAAGTCCATCGAGCGCATGTCCGACGTGCAGGCCGCGTTCAACTCACCCTTCTGGCCGATGGTTCTCGCCTCAACATCCGTCGGACAAGAAGGCATCGACTTCCACTGGTGGTGCCACTCGCTCGTCCATTGGAACCTTCCCGCCAACCCCGCGGACTTCGAGCAGCGCGAGGGACGCGTTCACCGCTTCAAGGGACACGCCGTCCGCAAGAACGTCGCGGACGCACACCGCACCGACGCACTGCGCGCCGATACCACCGACCCATGGGTCGCTGCGTTCGCCGCCGCCGAACGCACGCGACAGCCCGGCATGAACGACCTCTGGCCGTGGTGGACCTACCCCGGCGACGCGAAGATTGAACGCTGGATCCCCTCGTTCCCTCTCAGCAAGGACCAGGCACGCGAGGGTCGTCTGCAACGCCAGCGCGCCCTCTACCGACTCGCCTTCGGCCAACCCCGCCAGGAAGACCTTCTCACCATCCTCGACCAACAGGGCTACGCCACTGACGACCAGCGTCTCGCCGACCTCCGCATTGACTTGCGCCCACCGACGAGTCGAACGACCCACGCGTAGGCGCGTGGTAACAACCGGGCGGCCTATGAGACGTTGCGGCGGGCCTCCGCTCGTGTTTGCACCGAGAGGCGATCCGGTCGAACCGGGATCCGAACGCGGCAATGAACTGTTCGTCGGCGAAGGACTGCGCGACGCGGGGTAGGTCCTCGAGCCACATCTCGGGCACGTCGTCGCGGAAGGCGTCGTAGGCGAGCAGCGCCGTGACCCACAGCTCCGCTGCCATCCGCGGTGCGAGCGGGCTGTCCGCGTACAGCTGGCGAAGTCAGGGTGGCCATCCGCGAGGAGATGATGACATCAGGGGCTCGTCCGGGCGGCCGATGTCGATGACATCGACAGGGGCGGGGCGCTGGCGTCGGCCCGACGACTGGGCGGTCGATCACGGCGGGCTGCTCGTCCTCCGCCCTGCGATCGAGTGGCCTCGGTCGTGCGGCGGGGGTGGTCAACCCGACGGTCGACGTCTTGGGAGGGTGAGAGCGCCTTGACCCGGCGGTGCCCGACCGTCACCGTGAGGAGATCGACGGCGATCTCGACGGCGCTGCGTTCACCCCGGCCCTCGAGTTCTTCTACCGGCTTTTCTACCGGGAGGGCTGGTATCAGGTGTGATGGAGAGGTACGGTTTGGCACGCCGGAAATGAGAAACCCCAGCTCACAGGTACCAAATGGTACGGGAAGGGACGGGCTGGATAGGTGACTATCAATCTCATAACCCGAAGGTCGCAGGTTCAAATCCTGCCCCCGCCACCAACTTGAATGC
>CAZALT010000026.1:0-28895 GCA_964485515.1 uncultured Rhabdothermincola sp.
CGCGGTCGTGTTCGCCGTCGGCTTCGCCTTCTTCCACCTCATCGAGAAGCCGTGCATCGCCTGGTCTCGCGCCGCCGGACCCGAGACGTCGAGCACCGCCACGAAGCCACGACCAACACCGCCCTCGTAGCGCGGTTCCATGCCCATCGAGCGACCGCTCTCTTGAGGCGGCGGGAGATGAAGCCGAGCGCCCGGCTTTACCGGACGCTCCACAACCCTGGTTCCCGTCGGTGCGCTCCGATACCGTTGCCGACACGACATCGGAGTGAATCGGTCACTCCCTCCCATCCTCATCCCACCACCGAGGAACCCATGACCGATCCCGCCACCCGACGTCACCGCATGCTCAACGCGTTCATCGACTCCCACGGAGAAGAGGTCGCCATGGCCCTGTCCGACAACCTCGCACCCCCCGGCGCCGTCACCCGAGACGAGATGGACGCGGCACTGCACAACCTCCACGTCCAGATCCGCGCCGACCTCGTCGAGCTCGAAGCCCGCACCGACACCAAACTCGTCGCACTCGAAGCGAACCTCACCGCCCACTTCGACGAGAAGCTGACTGCCCAGATCAAAAGCCTCGACAACAAGCTGACTGGCCAGATCAACCAGCTCGACGGCCAGATCCACGGGCTCGACAACAAGCTGACTGCCCAGATCAACAGGCTCGACGGCCAGATCCACGGGCTCGACAAGAAGATCGACAGGCTCGACAGCCGGATGGACGGACTGGCCGCCACGATCGGCAAGAACGTCAGCGAGTCGCAGAACAGGTTGCTCCTGGCCATGGTCGGCATGTGGATCAGCACCGCCCTCCTCACCGTCGGCGTCGCCCTCGCCACCTGACCGTCCGGCCACCACCGCCGCCAGAGCGAACCGTCACACGTCGATCTCGCTCTGACCTCCCGTACCCCACCAACTCGCCGTGAGACGCAGGTTCGGGGTGTCGGCCCGAGGAGCGATCTCCTCGTAGCTGCGCTTGTAGGTGGTCAACGAGATCTTCCAGTCGTCGCCGACCTTCACGTACTCGTCCTCGTAGAACGCCGCACCCCGGATGGTGAGATCGAACTCGGTGATGATCACCACGTCGTCCATCGCCCACGTGCCCGTCGCCGTATCGGGACCGGTGAGATAGATCTCGGGCTGGTGCAGGCGATGCGAGGAGAGGAACCCCTCGGATCCCATCGAGGTGCGCAGGAACTCGACGATGGCGTCGCGCCCCTCGTAGCGGTACTTCCCGCCGCTGTACGCCGCGATCGCATCCTCGGTGAAGACGTCGCCGATGTCGTCCCACAGCTTCTGGTCGACGCAGCGCATGTACTTGTACTTGGCGCGCTTGATCTTCTCGAACTCGAGCAGGTCGGTCAGTTCCATAGAACCCGTTCTAGTTCTGTCCCTCTCGACACGTCGTGCAGATCCCGGAGCGGCGCACAAGACCGACCTGGTGATCCAAGGAACCTGTCCGAACCCGCTGGCAGCATCAGCACCGACATCGGAGTGAATCGGTCACTCCCCGCGTGTTCACCACAACTCCGAGGCGAGCGGTACCGGCCCGGACCAGGGAGATCTCCGTGAACCACAGCCAAGATCAGGACCGGCTCCACGATCGAACTGACCCTGAGCCTCCGACCGATCCGATCGAGAACCTCTCCCAAACCCTCGACCGGCTCGTCAACCGCAACATCGCCGTCATGGCTCTGCTCGTAGCACTCACCGCGGTCCTGGCCGCCGTCATCATCATCTTCGACATCTGAGCGGTGCAACGACGCTCCGGCATCTGACCGGAAGCCTTCGTGCCAACCCGACGACATCGCGACGCCCGAGGGCCGATCCGGGTCGTCGCACCACCGGGGTAGGCGCGCTACAGCCCGATGCCGCCGACGCCTGTGCCCGTGCCGCCGCCGGGGACGCGTCCCTCCGACGGCTGGACCATGACCCAGCCCTGGCCGCCGAAGGCCATCTGGAAGGTCTCGCCCGAGCCCTTGCCGATGAAGGTCTTGAGGTTCACGTCGGCCTTCACGTTCATCGTCACGCCGCCCGTCCACATGACCACGGCGTTCGGGTCGGCGAACGTGGGCGTCGACACGTCGAGCGTGAGCGGCGGACCGTCGGTGGTGACCGCCACGTAGCCGGTCCCGGCGAGCCGCACGTTCCACATCCCACCAGCCATCGCCCCCGCGCCGCCCACCCGGTGCACGTCGCCGTCGATGCTGGCGCTGTGAGCCAAGATGCTCGAACCGTTCACGCTGACGGTGTCGTTCTCCAGGTACATGATCTGGATCTCCTTGCCCATGTCGGCCAGGAACACCTCACCGGAACCGGTGACGTCCATCAGCTTCTGACCTTCACCCGTCATCTTCTGCTTCACCCACTTCGACGCGCCGCCGGCACCCGCCGACTCGAACTTGGCATCGCCCTGGTAGGCCACCATGGAGCCGAGCGCGGCCTTGATCGGTCCGTATTGGAGCAGCACCTTGAGCAGCTTCTTGTTCTGCAACGAGAACGGATCAGCCCCCTCCTTCTCGGCGGCGTCGTGGAGATCGAGAGCGACAGGATGGATCGGCACGGGGGTTCTCCTCCGAGAGCTGTGGACGAACAGGACGGCCAGGGGCGACCGCCGAGAACAATAGGAGGTGGCGTTCCCCGACGCGTGCGATCCGCCATCCGAACGACCACCGCCAGACGCGGGCGAGACGTCGGCCGCACCCAGCGACCCTGCTTTCGGTAGGCACGGCCACGTCGAGCCGTTCGCTCACGCGGCGAGCGGGGACTCATCAACCCACGATGGTCACCCCGACCCCCCGGAGCGGGCATGGGCCAAGAACTCGTCGAGGATCGGCTTCGGCGACAACAGGTCGACGCGGCCACCGATCCACTCCGGATGCCACTGCACGCCGAAGACGTACGACTCGTCGGCGATGTCGTCACCGGCAACGAAGCGGATCGCTTCCACGATCCCATCGTCGGACGACCGAGCCTCGACCCGCAGCTCGGCCCCCAGATCCTTCACCCCCTGGTGGTGGACGCTGTTGATCGCCGCACGCGTCACCCCCGGGTACAGCCTCGACAGCCCCGAGCGCGACTCGATCGTCACCCGGTGGATGTTGTCCTCGTACGCGTCCCAGTCACGGTGCAGCGACGCCCCGGGCTTCTGCGTGCCGATGTCCTGGTAGAGCGACCCGCCGAACGCCGCGTTGATCAGCTGCAAACCTCGACACACGCCGAGCACCGGCTTGCCCACCTGGACGAAGGCGTCGAGCAGATCCATCTCGTAGCGGTCGCGCACGGCGTCGCCCTCCCACGACGACTTCAGCGGCTCCTCGCCGTACGAGCGCGGGCACAGGTCGGACCCACCGGACAGCACGAGGCCGTCGAGATCCTCAGCCCAGTCCCGCACCGTCGGACCCACCCCGGCCTCGGTGGGGATCACGTAGGTGAGCGCACCGCCCTCGGCCAGCCAGTGGCACATCGACTCGTCGACGTAGAGCAGGGTCTTGCCCTTGAACACGTCGCGGGCGGGGTCGGCGTGGAAGAAGCTGGCCGACACCCCGATGCGCGGCGGACGACCTCGGCCACCTGGCCCGACGTCGAACAGCCTCGTGCTGTCGGCGCCGGCGCTCACCGCCCACCCCTCACGCGACGGCCTCGAACGTCGGTGCGGCACCGACGTCGGGGGGCAAGCAGAACCGGGCATGGGGCACCGGCTCAGGCTAGAGCCCAACGGGTTCCACCGAATCCGTTGACACACGAACATCTGTTCGCTACGGTCGCCCCCGATCCTTCCCCGATCGCACATCACCAACAAGCTCCGCGACACCGGCACGTCACCTGCCGCCGTCGGCCGCGGAATCGAAGGGAAGGACCAACATGGCGTTCAACGACGACATGGCCGAGGAGATCCGCCGTAAGCTCGAGACGTTCCTCACCGCCGAACAATCGGAGGCGTTCATGGACGAGCTCAACCGCCCGAGCACCGACGAGCAGTTCGCGGCGCTCCAGGCCATGCTCACCAGCCGTTTCGACCAGATCGACGCCCGGTTCGACGAGAACGACCGACGTTGGGATGACAACGACCGACGTTGGGATGACAACGAGCGCCGCTGGGACGAGAACGAGCGCCGCTGGGACGAGAACGAGCGCCGCTGGGAGCAGTGCGACCAGCGGTTCGCCCGCAGCGACATCCGCATGAAGGCCATCGAGGGCTCCATCGACCTGCTGGCCGAGCGCGACATCATCACCAAGGAGCGGGTCAACGCGATAGGTGCCCAAGTCGAGCTCATCACCGCCAACGTCCAGAACCTCACCACGGGCATGGACCGCCTGGTCGCCCGGGTCGACGCCAACAACGAGCGCATCGACAAGCTCGCCTACTGGCTCATCGCCGCGGTCATCGCCGTCTTCACCGCCATCATCGCCGGCATGGGTGCCGCGGCGGCCATCGCCGGCTGACACGCGCCAGGGCCTCGCGGCCGGACCACCACCCCCCGTACCCACGCGCCGTCCGATCAGATCACCTCGAGCACATCACCTCGAAGTCGTGGCGGCGCTCCCCGTCGGCGCTGACGTCGCTCACCCTGCTTCGAGGACGACCGCACGGCTCTGGCGCACCCGCACCAAGACGACGACGGCGAACACGATCAGCGTGCTGGCGTAGCCGATGAGGGCGTAGTCGACGATCGTGACGCCGTAGGCGCCCCACACGAGGGCATCGACGATCGCGAGCCGCCACGCGTTCGGTGAGATCCCCCGTAGGTCGTCCGACCGCAGCGCGACCCACACCTGGGGGCCGAACTGCACGACGACCGCCAGGCCCAGCACGGCCCCGAGCGATCCGCCGAGCCAGGCGATGGCGATCACGGCGAGCCACAGCCCCGCCCCGACGAGGTCCCGGCGGGTCGTCTCGTCACGCAGGAGCAGAACCGTCCACAGCGCCAACGGAAAGGCCGGAAGCGACACCAACCAGATGGGCACCGAACCCTGGCTCAGCCCGTAGACGAACCAGGCCAGCTCGGTGAGCGCGATGTTCAGCGCGGCCAGAGGCGAGACCCCGTCAGGGATGCCCGTGCGGGCCAGCCGCACCGGCTGCGGGATGAGCCGGACGATGAAGGTGACGACCGCGACCCAGCCCAGCGCATCGGACAGATCGAGATCGGGCATCGCTCAAGCCTAAGGAGACCGACGCCAGACGTTGCCACCCAGCGCGGGTCGTTGGACACATCGTGTGATCGCTGCCCCTGATGGGGCACGGATGGATGTCCGGACCAGACGCCGCCGCGTCAGGCCAACTCGGTCAGGCCAACTCGGTCAGGCCACCGCGGTCAGGCCGCGGCGACGTCGTGCTCGGCCTTGCCCAACTGGTAGCCGATCCAGAGCAGCAGCACGCCGAAGAAGAGGAAGTACAGGCCCACGAGCACGACGAGGACCCACACGGTGGCCGTCGGCCAGGCCAGCACCACGAGACCGGCGAGGATCGAGATGGCGGCCCGCACCAGGTACCCGGTCTTCAGACCCGAGTCCTTCGGGACCTGGAACGAGAGGTAGACCGAGATCACCCCGGCCACCAGGAGCTCGATGCCGAACAGCAGCACCAACACCCACACGGTGATCTCCGGCCAGAACACGACGACCAAGCCGATGATCAGGTCGAGGATGCCCCGGGCGAGCAGGATCCCCCAGTAGCCCAGGTCACGGGAGCCCAGGGCCTCGACGATGTGGGCGACACCGGTGATGACCAGCCCGATGCCGACCAGGATCGCCACGACCTTGATCGTGCCCCTCGGCCAGAACAGCACGACAAGACCGACGACGGCGAGCAGGACCCCGCCGAGATACGCGGCGAGCTTGCTGGTGCGCAGGAACGCGAACTGCTCCGCAGGATTGATCGATGCCATGAGGTGTACCTCCGTGCTTCATCGCACAGGAGCGGGCGCTCCACAGTCGAGACGTTACGCCGGAAAGGATCCCCCCTCGGGGACCTCCGACCGTCGAGCACCGTTCACGACACGACTCGACCAGATCGGGTCCGCGGGCCCTCCAACCACGCCGCGCCTTTCAACGTGAGCCACGGCCTCGGTTCGACCTCACACGGGGGGGAATCCCCACCGCCGACCAGCCTTGCGTCCCGTCAGGTCGACGGCGGGAGGTCGGCGTGCTGGCGGATCCAGGTGTGCATGGCGATGCCCGACGCCACACCCGCGTTGATCGAGCGGGTCGAGCCGAACTGGGCGATCGAGCAGACCACCGCGGACGCGGCGAGGGCCTCGGGCGACAGACCGGGCCCCTCCTGGCCGAACAGCAGCACGCCGCGCTCCGGGAGCCGCTCGTGCTCGAGCGGGACCGCGCCCGGCACCAGGTCGATACCCACGATCTCGACGCCCGCCTCGGCCGCCCAACCCGCGAACGCCTCGACCGTCGGGTGATGCCGGATGTGCTGGTACCGGTCGGTCACCATCGCGCCGCGCCGATTCCACTTCTTGCGGCCGATCACATGGACCTCGGCCGCCAGGAACGCGTTGGCGTTGCGCACGACCGTGCCGATGTTGAAGTCGTGCTGCCAGTTCTCGATCGCCACGTGGAACGGGTGCCGCCGGGTGTCGAGGTCGGCCACGATCGCCTCGTGCGACCAGTACCGGTAGCGGTCGAGCACGTTGCGCCGATCGCCCGCGGCGACCAGCGCCGGATCGAAGCGGGGGTCGTCCGGGACCGCCTCGCCCGGATGCTCGAGCACCCACGGACCGACACCGACCACAGGCCCCGACCCGGACACGGGCTCGCGTCCTGTCTCCACGCCGGGCTCCGGCTCGGGTTGGCGGGTACCCACGGGACCGGCGTCAGCCGCGGAGGTCGAGGCCGTCGGGGGCCTGGCCGAGCAGGTCGCGCGCCACCGATCGGCCGAGCTGCTCGGGCGTCACCCCCGCACCGGCCACCGCCGTGGCCCGCAACAGCACCTTCGCATCGCGAGACGCGAGGAGCCCTTCGATCTCCAGGGTTGGTGCGCCGTCGGTCAGGTCGTCCTCGTCGACGGTGGCGAACGCACCCGCCGGCAGGTCGCAATCGCCGCCCAGCTCCTGGAGGAACCCCCGCTCGGCCTCGACGGCCCGACGCGACGAGCCGTGCTCGATGGAGCCGAGCAGCCCACGCAGCTCTCGATCGGCGGGCCGGTCACCCGCACGGCTCTCGATCACCAGCGCACCCTGAGCGACCTGCGGCAGCATCACGCCGGTGGGGAGGATCTCGTGCTCGACGTCGGCGAGGTCGATGCCGAGGCGCACGATGGCCGCCACCGCCATCACGATGGCGCCACCCTCGGGGATCCGATCGAGCCGTGTGGCGATGTTGCCCCGCAAGCCGACGAACGTGAGATCCGGACGCGCCCACGCCAGCTGCACCTGACGACGGATCGAGCCCGTCGCCACCGTCGAACCTGGGGCGAGGTTCACCAACGACGAACCCACCAGCACGTCACGCGGATCGGCGCGGTGCGGCACGGCGGCGATGACCAGGCCGTCGGGCGTGACCGCAGGAAGATCCTTGCCCGAGTGCACGGCGATGTCGGCCCGGCCATCGAGCACCGCGGCCTGCACCTCCTTGACGAACACGCCCTTGCCGCCGATCTCGGACAGCGGCGAGGTGAGGTCGCGGTCGCCCGACGTCTCGACCACCACCGGCTCGACGACGACCTTGCGGCCCGCCACCACCCCGGCACGGTGCAGGAGCCGGGCGACGTGGTCGGCCTGCCAACGCGCCAGCGCGCTGCCGCGCGTCGCGGCACGAACGACGAGCGGATCGGTCGCGGTCATCGAACCGGCGCTCCACGTCGGATGAGCTGCAACCCGGACGACAAGGCTCAGAGGCCGTAGAGGCGGCGCACCGACTCGGTCATGCGCTCGGCGCGGGCGGTGCCCGCCGCGTCCTTGAGCTCGACGGTGGGGCCGTGCAGCAACTTGGCCACCAGCGCCCGGGTGAGCGCCTCGACCGCGTCGTGCTGCTTCGGATCGAGGTCGCCGAGGCGCGCCGAGAAGCGATCGAGCTCGGCGAGCCGCACCGCTTCGCCCTGCTCGCGCAGCGCGACGATGAGCGGTGCGACCTCGTGGGCCGAGCTCGAGGTGAGGAACCGCGCCACCTCCTCCTCGACGATGACCGCCACCGCCGACATCTCGCCCCGACGGGCGGTGACACCTCGCTCGGCGAACGCCCGGAGGTCGTCCATGTCGAGCAGGCTGACGCCGGGCAGATCGGCGGCGGCCGGGTCGACGTCGCGCGGCACGGCAACGTCGACGATGAGCAGGTCGCGCCCCGACGGGACCTCGGGAGCGAAGCGGCTCCGCATGATCCGATCGATGTCGGAGTGCTCGAGCAGCATCGAGGTGGCCCCCGTGCCGGTGAGGAGCAGATCGACCTCGGCGAGGGCGTCGTCGAGATCGGCCAGCCGGACCGCCCTGCCGCCCACCCGCGCCGCGAGATCGACGGCGCGATCCCAGGTGCGGTTGGCGATGCGCACGTCGGCGACACCCGCGGCGACGAGCGAGCGGATCATGCCCTCACCCATCTCCCCCGCCCCCACGACGAGGATGGAGCGATCGGTCAGATCGCCCAGGCGGTCAGCGGCCATGGCCACCGCGGCGGTGGACACCGACGCGACGTGATGGGAGATGTCGGTCTCGGTGCGAGCCCGCTTGCCGACCTCGACCGCTCGACGGAACAACAGGTTGAGGGTGGGCCCGATCGAGCCCTCCTCCTGGGCGCGCTCCCAGGCGGTGCGCACCTGACCGAGGATCTCGGCCTCGCCGACCACGGCCGAATCGAGCCCCGCGGCGACCGAGAAGAGGTGCGTGACCGCCTGGTCGTCGTAGTGGACGTAGAGGTGGTCGCTGAACGCCTCGGGCGGCAGGAACGCCGTCTCGGAGAGGAACGAGCGCACATCGTCGTAGGCGGCGTGGAACCGCTCGGCGAGGATGTAGATCTCGGTGCGGTTGCACGTCGACAGCACCACGGCTTCGCTGACGTTGTCGCGCGACGACACGTCGTGCAGCGCCTTGGGCAGGCCCGACGCGTCGACGGTCATGCGTTCGAGGAGGTCGAGCGGAACCGTGCGGTGGTTCAGCCCGATGACGACGACAGACACGCCTGGAGGCGCTCCTTCGCTTCGATGAGACGGCCTTCTCGGAGAAGCTCCAGCATCCCCGAATCCAGTGCCCCCTGCCAGTCGAGCCCCTCGGTGCTGCGGCCCTCGGCATGGAGCCGGTCGCGCTCGGCGGCGACCACGTCGACCAGTGTGGCGTACTCGGCCCCGAACTCCTCGCCGAACCGGGTGCGCAGCCAGCGCGACACGGCCGGGGCACGGCCCCGGGTGGAGAACGTGATGAGCAGGTCGCCCTGGCGGATGCGGGCCGGGAGGGTGACCGCGGCGTTGTCGGGATCGTCGACACCGTTGACCCAGATGCCTTCGGCCTCGCCGTCGGCGAGCACCGCGGCGTTGACCGACGGGTCACCGGTGGCCGACACCACGAACCGGAACCCGCGCACATCGCCCGGCTCGTAGGACCGCTCGACCAGGGTGAGCGTGTCGAGGTCGCGCAGCTCGGAGACGATCTCGGGAGCGACCACGGTGACCACCGCACCACAGGCCACGAGCTCGACCACCTTGGACAACGCCACCCTGCCGCCGCCCACCACCAGCACGCGACGCCCGTCGAGCACCAGGTTCACGGGGTAGAGGCGGGGCAGGTCGGCCATGGGAGACCTCAGTCCACCATCAAGACGGCCGCGGCGTCGAAGACGACGTGCCGTCGCGCGGCGTCACGGCCAGTCCGTCGCGCTGGCGATAGAAGCTCAGGATCTGCAGCTCGAGGGCGAGATCGACCTTGCGCACCGAGACGGGCTCGGACACCGAGATGAGCGCCGGCGCGAAGTTGAGGACCGAGGTGATGCCCGCCGCGACCAGCAGGTCGGCCACGCGCTGGGCTCCCGAGGCCGGTACGGCGATGATGCCGATGGCGGCACCGACCTCGTCGGAGATGATCGGCAGGTCGTCGATGCTGCGCACGGTGATGTCGCCGATGGCCTGGCCCACCTTGGCCGGATCGGCATCGACGATGGCCGCCACCGGAAAGCCGCGCTCGCCGAACCCGCCGTAGTTGGCCAGTGCAGCACCGAGGTTGCCGGCACCCACGATGATGACCGGCCACTCCTGGGTGAGGCCGAGCGCCCGACTCATCTGGAACAGCAGGTACTCGACGTCGTAGCCGACGCCCCGCGTCCCGTACGAGCCCAGGTACGACAGGTCCTTGCGCACCTTCGCCGCGTTCACCCCCGCCATGTCCGCCAGCCGCTCCGAGGAGATCGTGCCGACCATGTCCTCGGCCAGCTCGATCAGGCTGCGCAGATACACCGGGAGCCGCGCCACGGTTGCCTCCGGAATCCGGCGACTTCCTTGCTCCATGGCCGGAGAGTACAAGGCTCGTGCATGGCTTCACAAAGTCACGTACCCCTCGTTCACAAGCGCACGTGACCCCCGGCTCCCCCGCCCGCGCGCACCGCGGTGTGGCAGGTCGTTCGACCGAACGCTTGTCCACCGCCGTGCGCGGGCACCCCGACGGGCCCCGAAGAACCCGGTCGCCGGCGCTCGGAACTGGAACGCCGCAACTCTTCGGCATGGCACAGCCCGGACCGGGAAGGACGAGTCCTCGTCCGACGAACCCCGCCGACGAGAAGCCGGCCCAACCAAATCTCCGCCCAGCTACATCCCCGCCGGCGAAACCTTCGCTCAACCTGGTGCGCCGAGAGGTCGAAAGGACTACGTGCCCCACCTGCGAACCCAGTGCCCATCACGCCGTGCCCCGAGGCGATGCGCCCGGCCGGCCCGGACCCTGGTCGCCGCCCTTGCCGTTGCCGTGCTGGCCGTGGTCGGCGCCCTCGGCTCCGGGTCCGCGCCCGCGGCCGCGCAGTCCAACGACGTGGGCGCCTATCTGTCGCACATCAACGCCCTTCGTTCCTCGGTCGGTGCCCCACCGCTCCAGCTCGACGGAACGCTCAACTCCCTCGCCCACGGCTGGGCCCAGAACCTGGCCAACCGAGGTGCCCTGGCCCACGCCGGCGACCTCTCCTCCGGGGTCAGCGCGCCGTGGACCAAGCTCGGCGAGAACGTGGGCATGGGTCCCGACACCACCACCATCTTCAACGCTTTCGTGGGCAGCTCGTCGCACTACCAGAACCTCGTCGACCCGGCGTTCACCCACGTGGGCATCGGCGTCGTGTGGGTCGGGTCCGTGCAGTACACCGCGCACCGCTTCATGGCCGTGGGCGGCGGCACCGGCGCCATCGCCCCGAGCGATGGCGGCACCGGCGCAAGCTCCGGTGGCCCCAGCAGCTCCCCCGCTGGCGGGGGCACCGGCGCCGCGGCGAACCCTGGGTCCGGCGGCGGCTCGCCGGCCGGCGGACAACCCATGGCGACGCCGGCAGCCGCCGACACCCTCGACAGCGGCGGCACCCCCGCGGCGCCCGCATCGGCTCCCGTGCAGCCGCCGCCGGCGAGCGCCCAACGGGTCGGCGCCATCGTCGCGGCGCTCCGCGCCATCCCGAGCTGATCGACCCACCTCGATCGAGGCTCCCCGCTGCTCGACCGAGACACCCTCCCCGGACCGCCCGACCCGCCGACACCCCCCGAACGCGTGCAGACTCCCCCGGTGAACCTCCCCCAGACCGATCGCAGCGTTGCGGCCTCCGCCGGCCCGCCGATCCCCACCACGACCTCGGTGCCCGCGGCGAGCCCGGTCCCCACCACGACGCCGGGCTCGGCTCCGGCCATCACGCTCGACGGCGTCACCCGCCGCTTCGACAGCGGCGTCGCCGTCGACCACGTCACCTTCGAGCTCGCCGCCGGGGAGGTGCTCGCCCTGCTCGGACCCAACGGGGCGGGCAAGACCACCACGGTACGGCTACTCAACGGCATCCTGCGTCCCGACGTCGGCTCCTGCTCCGTGCTCGGCCTCAACCCCGAGACCGACGGCGAAGAGGTTCGCCGGCTCACCGGTGTCCTCACGGAGAACGCCGGGTTGGACGACCGGTTGACCACCCGGGAGAACCTGGTGTTCACCGCCCGCATCCGCGGCTTCTCCCCCACCGACGCCCGCCACCGGTCCGACGAGCTGATCGAGCGGTTCGGGCTCGGCGAACGCGCCGACGACCTCACCCAGGGGTTCTCGACCGGTCAGCGCAAGCGCGTCGCGCTCGCCCGGGCACTCCTGCACGACCCCCAGGTGCTGTTCCTCGACGAGCCCACCTCCGGCCTCGACCCCACCGGAACCCGCGACGTCGTCCAGCTCGTCCAAGAGCTGGCCGACGAGGGTCGCACCGTGATCCTCGCCACCCACTTCCTCGGCGAGGCCGGCCGACTGGCCGACCGCATGGCCGTGCTGCACCGGGGCCGTCTCCGCGCCTTCGGCCAACCCGACGAGATCGCGGCGGGGATCTGGGAGGGCATCGCGGCGTGCGTCGACATCGGCGCCCCCATCGACGGCGCGACCCGGTCGCTCATCGAAGCGACCCCCGGCGTGCTCGCATCGCAGCCCACCCCCGCCGGCGCCGACCTTCGCGTGCAGGACCGCTCGGTGCTGCCGATACTCGTCGCCCGGCTCGTCACGGCCGACGTGCCCGTGTTCGGCATCGAGGCCCTGCCCCCGACGCTCGAAGACGTGTACTTCGAGATCGAGCGACGCATCCTCGCCGAGACCGGAGACCACGCCATGAGCGACGGGTTCGAGACCTACCGGGCCCCCGGTCGCGACTCGACCCCGCACCCCGAGGCGCACCCCGAGGTGCAACGGTGAGCGCGCCCGACACCGCGGCGATCCGCGCCGTGGTCGCCAAGGACGTCACCGCCGTGCGCCGGGCCAAGGCGATCACGCTCCCCATGATCTTCGTCCCGGTGATCCTCATCGTGGTGCTGCCCATCTCCCTGGGGAGCTTCGCCCGCAGCTCTTCGTCGTCCGACGTGGCATCGGTGCTGGCGTCACCGCTCCTGTCGGGCCTCGCCGAGCCGATCCTGAGCCTCCCCGAGAAGGAGCAGATGGTCACGCTCGTGCTCGGCTACCTGCTGTCGCCACTACTGCTCGTGATCCCCCTCATGGTGTCCGCCGTGCTCGCCGCCGACGCCTTCGCCGGCGAGAAGGAACGGCGCACCCTCGAAGGGCTGCTGCACCTTCCCATCGCCGACCGCGACCTGTTCATCGCCAAGATCCTCAGCGCGTACATCCCCGCCGTCGCCATCACCTGGATCGGTGCGGTCGTCTACGCCGTGATCAGCAACGTCGTGGCCTGGCCAACGACAGGCCACCTCTTCCTCCCGTTCAGCCAGTGGCTCGTGATGATCCTGTGGGTGGCGCCCGCCGTCGCCCTCCTCGCGCTCGGGTTGCTCGTCATCGTCAGCTCGCGGGCGCGCACCACCCAGGAGGCCAACCAGCTCGGCGGTGCCGTGATCCTCCCGTTGATCTTCCTCGCCGCAGGCCAGTCGTCGGCGCTGCTGCTGGCACCGATCGCGGTGGTCGTCGTCGCCGGGGTCGTCGTGTGGGCCCTCGCCCTGGTGCTGGTGTGGGTGAACGCCAAGCGGTTCACCCGCGACCGCCTCGCGGCACGCGCTTGACCGCACACCCGGCGCTCGGACGAGGGCGCCACCGCGGGTGAGGGCGCCACCGCGTCAGGTCAAGAAGAAGAGCTGGAGGGTGGCCGCTCCGAGGATGAGCAGCAGCAGCACACCGAGGGCGATGGTGGTTCCGAGCCTCATGTCGTCGCATCCTCCTGGTCGGCCAGCCCGACCGGCGCCTTGCGGCCCAGCTGGACGTTCGTGGTGACCCCTCGGGGGTCGGTCTCGTCTGACTCGTCGTCACCGTAGGCGGTGAGGCGGACCTCGACGGTCGGCTCGAGGCCGAGCTCGGCCGCGGCCGACATGCCGTCGGTGACCACCGAGGCCAGGCCGTACGAATCGATGAGGATCCCGACGTCGCCGCTGCGCAGCTCGCCATAGGCGTGCACCCGACGCGCCGTGCGGCGCTCGTCGCCGAACTCGACACGGATCGGATCACCCAGAGGATCGAGCTCGTCGGGACCGATGTTGAGCTGCGCGTTGCCGAACCGGTCGACCCACAGCACCTCGGTGACCAGCGTGTCGTCCTCCTCGTAGGGAACCGGCAGCGTGCCCGGCAGGAGCGTCACCGGGTCGATCGACGGACCGAGCTCGGCGAGGTCGACACCGAGGCAGAGGTGCGCCGCCGCGGGAGCGAACACGTCACGTCCGGCGAAGGTCGGACCCGGAGCGACCAACCCGTAGTCGGGGTTCGTGATCTCCACCGCCCGGGTCGCGCCGCCGCACATGGCGACCGCCGGTGCGAGCAGGCCGTTGTCGGGACCGATCAGGATCGACGCACCGTCGCCGACCTCGACCGCCACCGAACGGCGGTCACCCCCGACGCCGGGGTCGACCACGGCGATGACCACGCCCGGGTTCAGGTACCCCGCACTGCGGGCGAGGGTCAGACCACCGGCGCGCACGTCGTGGGCGGGCACGTGGTGGGTGAGGTCGACGATCGAAACCCGCGGCGCGATCGACCGAACGACCGAATGGACCACCCCGACGAACTCATCGACGAGTCCGTAGTCGGAGAGGAACGTGACGGTGTCGTAGCGAAGACCGGGCCCGGACATGGAGGCCGACGGTAGCGGCGCGACCCGCCAGATCCGAATCCGGCGAACCGGGCGAGACCGGCGATCCGGGCGAGCCTGGCGAGCCTGGGCGAGCCCGTCGGGTCAGGAACGACCCAGCTCGCGGGAGCGCTCGGTGGCGGCCTGCACCGCCGAGAGCACCGCTCCTCGCACGCCACCCAGCTCCAGCTGGTGCAGGCCCGCCGCCGTCGTGCCCGCCGGCGAGGTGACCGCCGCACGGTGGGCGGCGGCCGACTCGCCGCCCTCGGTCAGCAACGTGGCCGAACCCAAGACGGTCTGCGACGCGAGCACCTCGGCGACCTCGCGGGTGAGGCCCATCAGCACACCGGCCTCGATGAGGCTCTCGGTGAAGAGGAACACGTAGGCGGGCCCCGAACCGGACAGGCCGGTGACAGCGTCGAGCTGGTCTTCCTTGACCCGCACGCACACCCCGACCGCGTCGAGGATGCCGTTGGCCCAGTCGAGGTCGGCGTCACCCGCGGTGGAACCCGGAGCGATCGCCGACGCGCCCGCCCCCACGACCGCCGGTGTGTTGGGCATGGCCCGCACCACCGGGATGGACCCGACCTGCGCCTCGATGGCCGCGGTGGTGACCCCCGCGGCGATCGACAAGATGCGCTCGACGCCGACCAGCGAGAGCTCTTTGGCGACGTCGGCGACGTCGGCCGGCTTCACCGCCAACACCGCCCCTTCGGCCGGTTCGATGACATCGACGACGCGCACGCCGGGATGGGCCCGTCGCAGGTCGTCGGCCCGGGTGACGTGCTGCTCGACGATGACCAGGTCGTCGGGCGAGCACCAGCCAGCTGCCAGCAAACCCGAGGCCAACGCCTCGCCCATCTTGCCCCCACCGACGATCATCAGTCGCACCATGGCAGAGGAACCTACCCGGTGGGCACTCCGCCAGATCGTGGCTCGGGGCGGGGCGGTCAGGTCCTTCCCCGAATCTGCCGCGCCCGAGCGCCCCGAACCAGCGCCGAACGTAGGGCGAAACTAACCGAAATGCAATGAGATCTCTGAACGCCCGCTCCTTCGAACTCGCCTCGTCAGCCCTTGAACCTGCTCGCGTAGCCGATGCGCATGGCCGGGCGGAAGCACAGCTCGACAGCGTCGAACACCGTGCCGATCACCCGATCGAGCTCGCCGTCGTCGACCAGCTCGAGCGGTGTCTCACCCACCAGGAAGACGGCGTCCTCGACGCCGATGGCCAGCGCGATGCCGAGCAGCTTGCGGTTGCGGCGCAACAGGTGCTCGTAGAGCAGGGCCTCGTTCTCCTCGGGCGCCGGCATCAGGTAGGTCTCGTAGTGCAACGCCCGCTGGCTCAACGTGAGCCACACCGTGTACACGTCCTTCTGCTCGCCGTGGATGCGGACGTACCACCGCACATCGAGCGATGCCGGTTCGGTCTCCTTCACCACGGCGACGATCGTCCCGTCCGGATCGACCTCGCCGTCCAGCCACGCGTCGACCAGAGCCTCCAGGCGGCGGCGGTCCTCGTTCGAGATCACCTCGTGGGCCATGTCCGATCTCCTGTCAGCCGCACGTCACGGGGGCACGCACCGCGAGGTCGGCGTAGAGGCGCCGCAGACGCGCCGCCGTCGTCGACCACGTGTAGTTGCGGGCCATCGCCGCGGCGCCGACAGACAGCGTTCGGGCCAGCTCCGGGTCGGCAAGCACCCGCGACACCGGCTCGGCGAACGACACGGCGTCGCGCTGGTCCACCAGGAAGCCCGTCACCCCCGGCTCGACCAGCGTCGTCAAACCGCCCACCGCCGAGGCCACCACGGGCGTTCCGCACGCCGCGGCCTCGAGCGCGACCAGCCCGAACGACTCCGACCGACTGGGTACGAGGCACACGTCGGCGGCGCGGTAGTAGGTGGACAGGAGGTGATGGGGCTGCGGGGCCACGAACCGCACCCGGTCGCGGAGGCCGAGGCGCTCGACGAGGCTCCCGGCCCGGTGACGCTCGGCCGCACCGTCAGGACCGCTCGCCCCACCCACCACCAGCAACGTCGCGGTCTTGTCCTCGAGCAGCGACAGGGCCTCGATGGCCACGAGCAGGCCCTTCAACGGTTGGATGCGACCGACGAACAGCAACAGCGGTTCGGCGCCGAGGCCGAGGGCCTGACGGGCCCCGCGCTGGTCGCCCGGCGAGAAGAAGGCGTGGTCGACCCCCGGGGGGACGATCTCGACCCGATCGGCCGGCGCATCGCACAGGTCGACCAGCTGGTCGGCCTCCGCCGTGCACGACGCGAGGATGGCGTCGCTGCAGCCGATCACCGCCGTCTCCGCCTCGACCCGGTGCTCGGGCTCGTCGTCGCCCAGCTCGGCCTTCACCCGCGCCAGCGTGTGGAAGGTCGACACCAGCGGCAGGCCCAGCTCGTGCTTGAGGCGGTGGCCCGCCACACCAGACAGCCAGTAGTTGGCGTGGATGACGTCGGTGCCGCCCTCGCCCCGCCGCTCGGCACGGGCGAGATGCGCCGCCACCCCGTCGGCGAACTCGTCGACGACGGCGGGCAGATCGGCCTTGTCCAGATCGGGCGGACCGGCATCGATGTGCACCACCCGAAAGCCGGGCTCGACATCGATGACGTCGCGCAGGTCGGGGCTCCACCGGCGCACGAACACCGACGAGCGCACACCGGCCTGGGCCAGCGCACCCACCAGCTCCCGGACGTAGACGTTCATGCCGCCGCTGTCGCCCGTGCCCGGCTGGGCGAGCGGCGACGTGTGCATCGACAGGACCGCGACCGACTCCATGATCAGCGGACGTCGTTCTCGTCGACCGAACCGCCCGAAGCGGCGACGGGCACCACCGGCGAACCGTTCTCGGCGCGGAACGACTGGTAGATGTGCACCAAGGTCTTCTTCTGCTCTTCGGTCAGCCCCGGGTCGCGCTGGATCTCACGACGCACGTCGGCCTCGATCTCGTGCTCGTCGAGGATCCCGGCCCGCACGTACAGCGTCTCGCTCGAGATCTCGAGGGCCCGGGCGATCTGCTGGAGGATCTCGGCCGACGGCTTGCGCACGCCTCGCTCGATCTGGCTGAGGTACGGGTTCGACACCCCCGCCAGCTCGGACAGCTTGCGCAGCGACATCTGACCGAGGTTGCGTTGCTCCTTGATGAACGCGCCGAGATCGGTCCATCGCTGCTCCAGCTCGCTCACGGCCGATGAGGATACCGGCGAGTCCCGGTCGGACCGCGAGTCGGCCACGGTCAGCAACGATCCACCGTCGAGCGAGCGACGATCAGTCGAGCAGCGAGTCGACGGAGGCCTCGCCGGTCCGGTAGCGGCGCGTCAGCTCGCCCTGGAGCTCGTCGATGCGCGTGTGGAGGTCGCCGCGACGGTCCGACACGCGCCGCTCGAACGCGGAGAGGTCGACGGCGACCGCCGACAGCTCCTCGTCGGACAGATCGGCCACGCCCACCAGCCGATCGGTGATCGACGCCAGCTCGGCCTCGAGCCCGGGATCGATCTGCGACGGCTCGAGCTCCTGCGGGAGACGACCGAACCCGCCGGAACGGGGGCCGTCGGCGAGCAGGCCGGGAAGGTCCTGGACCAGCGCCGCGGTGTCGGCCACCTCCCCATCGGCACGGAGCTGCTGCTCCTTGCGCACGATGTCGAGCGGTCCCTGCACGAGCCGACGCAGGTAGGACAGGCCGGTCTCCTCAGCCATGAGCGCCCCACGCGTCGAACGGACGTCGTCGATGGGAAGTTCCTGGAGCTCTCCGGTATCGGGCATGGCGACCTGCGGCTTGGTCCGGCGACGGTGTGCGCATCGTAGCGCCACCGACGCCACTCTCCGTCGCCGTCGCCGCGGTGCAGGTGGTGTCACGTCGGTCAGATCGCGGTGTCGAGGTAGTCGAACAGCATCCACGCCCAGACCGGCAGCACCAGCAGGTACGAGTCGATGCGACGAAGCGCCGGAACCCGGGCCCGCCCGTCGGGGGGCAGCACCGTCGCCACGAACCGCCCCAACGGCGCGAGCACCGCCACCAGCGCGCCGAACACCCGGGCCGAGCCCGTCTCGAAGGGGGGGAACTCGAACACCGACACCGCGAAGGTGAGCACGAGCACCGCGATGATGCCGGCGATGGGACCCTCCAGCGGGTTCGACGCGCCGGTGCCCACGAGGTAGTCACCGACCTCGTATCCCGAGACCAGCACGATCAGGATGATCAGCGCCGAGTGGTTCTCCCGGCAGATCGTGACGGCGCACGCTCCCGCCATGCCGACGAAGAAGCCGGACCGCACGGTGGCCGCGGCGCTCACCACCACCGGGACACGGCGCTTCGGGTCGGTGGCGGCCAGTGCGAACGCCACGCCCACGAGCGCCAACCCGACGATCGCGGCGAGCGCGAGGCCAAGCCCGGAGGCGAGCACGATGACGAGCGCCCCGAGGCCGGCGCCGGGCTGGTTCGGACGCACCCGCGCCCGACGCCACGCCGCCGCCACCTGGAACCCCGCCGCTCCGGCGACGAGGCCGAACACCATCGCGGTGGTCCACGGCCCCAACGCTGCGGCGGCCACCGCCACGACGAACCAGACGATGCCCATGCGCACTCGCGGCCCGTCGAGGTCGTAGTCGCTCCACATGCGCTCGGCCCACGCGAACGCCGCAGGACCCGTCTCATCGCTCAACGGCGAACGGTGATCGGTGACGTAGGGCGATGACGCATCGGCACGCTCGGCCGGCTTCGCGTCGTCGTTCGACCGAGACCTACGCGCCACGACGAGACCCACAAGAGGTGGCGAGCTGGTCGCCCCCGGCGTCGACGGGCGCGTGGACGAGCACGTCGACTCCGGTCCGCGGCATCGCGGGATCGTAGTTCGGCACCGTCGATCGTCCGAAGCCAGACCCGGACCGTCGCCGCCTTCTGCCTTCGGGCGTCCCTGGTCACGGCACTACGGTGGACCGCCGTATGACCCGAATCCTCATCATCCGCCACGGCCAGTCCGAGTGGAACGCCGCGGGTCGCTGGCAGGGCCAGGCCGACCCGCCGCTCACCGACCTCGGACGCCACCAGGCCTGGTCGGCCGCCGCCCACCTCGGCGCGGTCGACGCCATCGTGGCGTCGCCGCTGCAACGAGCCGCCGACACCGCCGAGATCATCGGCGAGCAGCTCGGGGTCGGCCCCGTCTCCTACGACCCCGACCTCGTCGAGCGCGACGCGGGCGAGTGGTCCGGTCTCACCAAACCCGAGATCGAAGATGCGTTCCCCGGCTACCTGGCCCAGGGCGACCGACCGCCGTCGTTCGAGACCGAAGACGCCCTCCAGCACCGGGCGTTGCGCGCCCTGAGCCAGATCGCGGTGACCTATGGCGACGCCGACGTCCTCGTCGTCTCCCACGGCGGCGTCGTCTACGCCCTCGAGGCCCTCGAAGGCATCGAGCTCGTCCGCATCCCGAACCTCGGCGGCCGCTGGCTGTCCCACGACGGCACCGACCCCAGGTCCGGCCTCACCCTCGGCGACCGGGTGATCCTCGTCGACCCCGACGAGACCACCATCCCCGCCCAGCTCTGAGCGTCGCGCCTGCCAGCAGCGAGGTGTCACCCACCGCGCCCGACTCTCACGGTCATGCAGTGGGGATCGCCGCGTCCCGCCCGCTCCTACGCTCCGGCTATGGCCGCCTTCCACCGCGGTGCCGGGCCGGTCGGGCGGGTCGGGCGGGTCGGGCGGGTCGGGCCGGTGAGGATCGTGCCGCCCGGTGCGAGGCGGTCGACGCAGGCCGCGAGCACCGACCGTCGGCTCGGGGACCCGAGCAGGTGCCGCTCCTCGCCCTCGATGACCACCACGTCGAACAGCCCTTCGGGGACCGCACTCGGCTCGACGACCTCGAAGGTGACCGACCCGGCGCGGTCGCCGAGGTACGGGACCGCCTGGTGAGCGAGCGCGATCCCGGCCGCGTCGACATCGACGCCGAGCACCTCGCGGTCGGGTCCGCACACCGCGAGGTACAGGCCGACCAGACCGTCCCCGCACCCGACGTCGAGGATGCGCCCCGATCGGGGCACCTGCTTCTCGAACGCAGCGACTGGACTGGTGAGCCAACGAACCTTCACCCCGAGGCGGTCGCGGCGCGGCGCGTCTCGATAGGCGTCGAGCACCTCATAGGCCTGCGGCGTGCGCGGCATCCTCACATCGGACCACCGGGACGTCCTTCGGCGACGAGCTGACCCGCCGAGACGTGCTCGCCCGACGAGTCGATCGGCACGAAACCGGTCGGCACGACCCCGCACCCCGCAACCTCCCGCTCGCTCATGCCCGCCGAGGATAGTGGCGTGTCTGCGAACGCTCGCGGTCAGGTAGGTCACCCTCGCGGGCAGCAAGTCAAGGGTCAGCTTTCGCTGCCCGAGACGGTCCGCAGCCAATAGCGGGAGTCTCGCCTTGGTGGTGCCAGTGGAGCGGGATGGGCCCACGTGCTCGACGCCTTCGCCCAGAGGGCCGGGCACCGCACCTGTGGCAGGGAACGATCCGTCGCCGGTCCTAGTCGTCGGTGAGGTCGACGTCTGGTTCCGCGTGGTGTGCCCCCCGGATTTTCCGCCCATGGGTGTGCCCGGTGGATGGCGGTCCTGACCAGGTGGCGACGGCGCGGCAGGCGGCGATCCGACCGCTCCGCTCGCGCTGGCGACTCGGTCGAGACTCTTGGCGGATGCGTCGAAGGAGTCGTTGAAATCGCCGATCGCCGCCGATGACAGCCCGTTGCTCCGAGCGGCCTGCCGCCACTCGCCGACCGCTGCGGTGACCTCGCCGATGACCACTCGTGCGCCGGCAGGGTCGAGGCGACACCAGGCCGCGAAGACCATGAGACCATCTGCTTCATCGGCGATCGTGTCCGTCCCCTCGATCGTGGTCTGTGGTCTCGCACCTGGGTCCGGATTGGGGTTCACGTCGAAGATCGGCGAGAGGCGGAACCAACCGTCATCAGAACGAGACGTCACCTCGGTGGAGCGGTCCGTCGCTTCGACAACAAGGCTCCAGGGGCGCCTGGTCGGGTACGCACGAGAGCCGCGTGCCGCAGAGCCCTCGGGACGAGAAGCGGTACGCCGAGCCCGAAATCGTCACGGCCGGGCGCGACGACGGCGGTCAGTGCGCTTCGATCGTGACGCTGAAGGTCACCCAGCGCGACGGCGCCAGATTGGCGTTCTTGTCGTAGGTCGCGGTCGTGGCCAGCCCCGTTCCGGATGACTCGTCCGCGATCACGATCGGTCGGTCGCCTCTGTTCCGCTCGTTGTAGTTCACGAGCGGGGCGTTCGGGGTCGGCGACGAGACCCAGGTCATGCTTGAGTTGGCCGCGTTCAGCCCGCCATAGCCTCTCCCCACCCCGATGCGGACGACCTTGTTGTTCCCAACAGGCGAGGAGACAGCGGTCGCCGGGAAGGTCGCGGTGACCGTCCGGCCATCCGCGGGACCGGTCCCGCTGTTCGCATCGGAGTCGAGGATGGCGAGGTTCGAGCCGCTGTACACCACGGCCGCAACGCGGAGATCACCGAAGGTCGAGCCGTCGTTTCCGGTCGTGAAGGTCGCCGTGAACGACGTCGCTGTCGCGATCCGGTAGCAGAGCACGGCCTGAACCGAGTAGATCCCGGACGAGACCGTGGCCGTCTCGATGGTGGTGAAGCCGGCCGGCACGTTGATCGTGCCGTCCGCGGAATACGCCGCAACCACGAGGATCAGGTCGCCGACCTGGACTGTCCCGTTGATCGTCACCGTCCGGACCGGAGAGGGATTTCCGATCAGGTGAGGACCAGACACCCCAGTCATGGCGAACTGGTAGAGCGGAACCGGAGCGGACGACGCCGCGACCGGAATGGACGTGAGGAGCGGAGCCACCCACAGGACGCCCCCGGCGGCAGCGCCCTTGGCGATCAGCGAACGACGGTCGAGCGACCGCGTCGCTTTCGCCGCGGGCGTTGCGTTCTCTTCCACGTCGGTCTCCCCATGCAGGTCGGTCTTCTTCCCGTCCACCCCCCCTGTGGTCGGCCTTCAGTGGGTTGTACCACTGACACACGCGTCAGCCACCTGATCGACCCGAAAATGACCCGATCAGCTCACGCGTCTGGACCGAACGACCCAGGCAGCGCTCATCCCCGAAGCCGGCTCAGCGTGGCCCGGGCGAGACACGCTCCCAGTACGTTCCATCGACCATCTCCTCGAGCGTGGCGCGGTGCATGATCATGTCGTCGGGATCCTCCGGGGCCTCGGTCTCACCGAAGGCGACGGCACGACGGGTGACCTGCGCCATCACGATGCCGTGACGCAACGCGGCGTAGACGACGTACCAGTCGATGTGGCGTGGCGCGTACCCGGTGAGCTGCTCGTAGGTGGCCACGATGTCGGCCGTCTGCATGAAGTGCGGCATGCCGGGCAGCTCGAGCAGGTGCACGATGTCCTCGAAGAACTGGTGGATGAAGATCATCCAGGCGATGTCCACCTCGCGGGGAGCGACCGATGCCATCTCCCAGTCGAGGACCGCTACCGGCTCGAAGTCGCGGAACATCATGTTGCCGATGCGGCCGTCGCCCCAGCTCAGATAGGCGTCGTCCTCGTTCGACGGCCAGTTCGCCTCCAGCCAGTCGAAGACCCGGACGAGGACAGGGTGCAGCTCACCGCCGGTGACCCACTCGTGGTACGCCTTCTGCGCCTCGAAGTGACGGCGCAGCGGCGACTGCCCGTCCGCGCCAGGGGTGAGGAAGTAGCCGTGCTCCTCCCCGGTGAGCTCCACGCTGTGCACCCCGGCCAGACACGCGACACTCGCCTCCTGGAGGCGCATCTGGTCATCGACCGGCGCCTCGAACAGCCAGTTGTCGCCGAAGGGGTACGGAAGGTTGTCGGGCGGCACGACGCCGTCGACGCGCTCCATCACGAAGAACTGCGAACCGATCTTCGAGGCGTCGGTCTCGAGCCAGATGGCGTGGGGGACGGGCACATCGGTGCGATCGCCGACCAGGTTCATGACGCGGAACTGCAGCTCGAAGTCGTAGGCCTGGAACACGGGGAAGGCGTCGTCGAGCGGCGCGACGCGCACGACGTAGCCCGTGGTCTCGCCGTCGCCGGTGGTCACGTCGAGCAGCAGCGTCTCGCTCGACATGCCGTTCTTGTCGGGCACGACGAGCGAGGTGATGACGGGGTCCTGTCCGGGCAGCTTCTCCTGGAGCCAGGCGCTGAGCCGGGTTTCGAGGTCGTCGTAGTCGCGCGTGGTCTTCTTGATCTCGCGCACCTCGGTGGTGATGTCCTCTGCCTTCGCCATCGTTCCCCCTGACCTGTTCTTCGTGCCTGTTCTTCGTGCCGGTCGTTCGTGCTCCGAGGCCATAGCGTTCCCCGCTCCCCCGGGACCTCGGTGTTTGCTGACACGCTAATCAGCGAACCGGCGGCGAGCACGCCGCGGGTCGACCGGGACCCCAGGCCGTGGCCCGTCCGGCGACGGTCCGGCGCCTTTCACCCCGCTCTCACCGATGTGCGAGACGATGGGCTGATGCCCGCCACCCCGACGACACCCGGCCGCGTGCTCGTCGCCGACGACGACCGCGCCATCCGCGACTCGCTGGCACGCGCCCTCACCCTCGAGGGCTACGACGTCACCACCGCCGCCGACGGCGCCAAGGCGCTCGACCTCGTCCGCGCCACCGACCCCGACGTCGTCGTGCTCGACCTGTCGATGCCGTCGATCGACGGCCTCACCATGTGCCGCGTGCTCCGGGCCGAAGGCGACACCCGCCCCATCCTGATGCTCACCGCCCGCACCGAGACCTCCGACCGCGTCAGCGGTCTGGACGCCGGCGCTGACGACTACCTCCCCAAGCCCTTCGACCTCGACGAGCTGCTCGCCCGCCTGCGAGCCCTGGTGCGCCGAGCCGCGTTCAACAACCCCGACGACCCGGCGGCCAACGAGCTCCGCGCCGGTGACGTGCGCATCGACCCCGCGGCCCGACGGGTGTGGCGCGGCGACGACGAGATCGGCCTCTCCCGCACCGAGTTCGACCTTCTCGAGCTGCTCGTGCGCAACGCCGACATCGTCCTCGACCACTCGACGATCTACGAGCGCATCTGGGGCTACGACTTCGGACCCGACTCGAAGAACCTGGCCGTGTACATCAGCTACCTGCGCCGCAAGCTCGGCGCGTCGGGCGGGACCGACATCATCCACACCGTCCGCGGTGTGGGCTACACGATCCGAGTCCCGTGAGCCTCCGCACCAAGCTCGTCGTCCTGCTCGTGGCGGTGACCGCAACGGCGACGATCGCGGTGGGCGCCGTGTCGGTGGTCGCCACATCCCAGCGGCTCCACAGCGAGGTCGACCGCTCCCTCGAACAGGCCGCCGAGGTCGTCCAGGCTCGTCCCGGCTTCACCCTGGGCGGACCCTGGTTCAGCCCGGACCGGCGCCGCAGCGAAACCGTGCTGCCCATCGCCGAGCTCGAACAGGTCGCCGTCCAGGTGATCGACCGCAACGGTGACGTCGTCGCCGCGTCATCCGACACCGTCCTGCCCGTCGACGACGCCGACACCTTCGCCGCCGCACACGACCGAGGCGGCGTGCAGGTCCTGCGCACCGTCCAGATCGACGGCGAGCCGTACCGCATCCTGACCGTGCCGGGACGCAGCGGACGCACCGCCATCCAGGTGGCCCGCAACCTCGACGAGACCGAACGGCTGGTCCAATCGCAGCGGGCCGCGGTCCTGTTCACCGTGCTGGTCGTCACCGTCGTGGCCGCGCTCGCCGGGTGGATCCTCGCCCGCCAGATCACCCGCCGCCTGGTGAGGCTCACCACCGCGGCCGAGCAGGTGTCCACCACGGGCGACGTCGACATCTCGGTGCCCGTCGAGGGCAAGGACGAGACGGGACGCCTCGCCCTCGCCTTCGACCGCATGCTCGCCGCGCTGTCGGCCTCCAAGGCCGCCCAGCAGCGCCTCGTGCAAGACGCCGGCCACGAGCTGCGCACCCCGTTGACCAGCCTGCGCACCAACGTGTCCGTGCTGCGCCGCCACGACGACCTCGACGCGGTGACCCGCGAGCAGATCCTGTCCGACATCGACGCCGAGACCCGGCAGCTCACGACGCTCGTCGACGAGATCGTCGAGCTCGCCACCGACAGCCGCCGCGACGAAGCGGCCACGACGCTGGCCCTCGGCGACCTCGTGTCCGACGTGGTCGACCGGGCCCGACGCCGGTCGGGTCGGGTGTTCGACGTGCACACCGACGACACGACGGTCACCGGGCGACGCCTCGCGCTCGAACGAGCGGTCACGAACCTGCTCGACAACGCTGCGAAGTTCGACGAGTCCGGCGCACCCATCGACGTCGTGGTGGATGCGGGCCGGGTCGACGTCGCCGATCGAGGGGTGGGCATCGGCGCCGAGGAGTCGAGCCTCGTCTTCGAGCGCTTCCACCGCTCGATCACCGCTCGGTCCACCCCCGGTTCGGGGCTGGGCCTGTCGATCGTGAAGGCCATCGTCGAGTCCCACGGCGGCACCGTCTACGCCACGCCGAGAGAAGGCGGCGGCAGCCACGTCGGATTCGTGCTGCCGACCGACGCCGAGCGGTAGTCAGATCCATCGACCAGCCCATGCGGTTCTGGCCGTGGTCGCTGGACTCGACGTCCCGTCGCACGGTCCCGACCGAAACGAGAGGACGTAGGGTCTGGCCATGGTGGACCGCTGGTGATCCTGTTCGAGATCGTCATCGCCTTCCTCGGCGCCGGCATCCTCGCCGCGTCGGTCGTCGGGGCGCGGAAGCCGGTGATCCCCCAGGCAGAGCAGCAGGTCTTCCACGCGGTCAACGGGCTGCCCGCCTGGTTGTTCTGGCCGTTGTGGCCGCCCATGCAGCTGGGCAACCTCGTCGTCGGAACGCTCGTCGGTCTGGGGTTCGCCGCGGCCTACCACGATTGGGTGATGGCGCTCGGCGTCATCGCGGCGACAGGGCTCAAGCTCGTGGTCGAGCGGGTCATCCGCGCCCGCATGGGCGATGCCCTCGCCCACCGCCAGCGACCCGGCACGAGCGAGCCCGGTGCGATCCTTCGCGGCGGCGACGTACCCGAGACCGGTTCGAGCTTCCCCTCGGGCCACGTGATCCTCGTCGCCGCGGTCGCCTGCGTCGTGGCGGCCCGCCTCCCGGGAACGATCGTCGTCGCACCGTTCGTCGTGACCGGCCTCGTCATGGTCGGCCGGGTGTACGTCGGCGCGCACAACCCGCTCGACGTCACCGCCGGGCTCGGGGCGGGCCTCCTCGTCGGAGGCACCCTCGCCTTCCTCGGCGTGTAGCCGACGCACGACCATCCCACATCCGTCTCCTCACGTCACCGAGCGGCAAGCATGGCGCCATGACCGTCGCCGCCGAAGCCGTCAGATCGCAGCCTGATCGCGTCACCCGAGCTCCGTCCGATGTCCTGCGACTCGTCGTCGCCGTGGTGTCCCTCGTCGTCCTGATCCTGCTCGGAGTCCTGTTCGGCGACACGATCGTGGGCTTCGTCGCCGACCTGCTCCGTGGACTCGACGCCCTTCCGGCATGGCTCGTCACCACGCTGGTGGCGCTCGGCCAGGTGCTTGGGCTCCTGCTCCTCGTCGTCGGCATCGGTGCCGCGCTCGTGCGACGGGCGTGGCTGCTGATCGGATCGGTGATCCTGGGCGCCGGGGTCGCCGTGGTCCTGTTCGCCCTGTTGCTCCCGCTCATCGACGACACCTCCGCACGCATCGCCGAGGTCAACGAGACGTACACGCTGATCGACCCCGACCGCACCATGTCGGCCGCCGCGTTGGCCGCCATCACCGCAACCGTGGCCGTGGCCGGACCCTGGGTTCCCCGGCGCTGGCGGCAGGCCGCGTGGAGCTTCCTCCTGATCGAGGCCACCATCCACTTCCTCGGCAACGTGGTCGGGTTCGACACGGCCATCGCCGTGCTGTCGGGATGGGCAGCCGGTTCCGCTGTCGTCGTCGCGATCGGAGCACCGTCGCGCCGTCCAACCGCCAGCGCGATCGCGGCGGGACTGGCCGCGGTCGGAGTCCCGCTCGCCGAGCTCGAACCGGCCAGCGTCGACGCTCGGGGGTCCACGCCGTACTTCGGAACCCGGACCGACGGCTCGAAGCTGTTCGTCAAGGCGCTGGGCGAGGACGAGCGCAGCGCCGACCTCATGTTCCGGATGTACCGCAAGCTGCAGCCCCGAAACCTCGGCGACGAGAAGTCGTTCTCGTCGCTGCGTCGTGCCGTCGAGCACGAGGCCCTCGTCGCGCTCGCGGCGCGCGACATCGGCGTGCGCACCCCTCGCCTCGTCGCCTTCGCCTCGGCCGAGCCCGACGGCTACGTGCTCGCCTACGAGGCCATCGCCGGCCGATCGCTCGACCGGATCGAGGCCGCGGAGCTCACCGACGAGGTGCTCGGGGCCGTGTGGGCCCAGTTGGCCCTGCTGCGCCAGCACCGCATCGCCCACCGCGACCTGCGCCTGGCCAACGTGTTCCTCGCCGACGACGGCTCGGCGTGGATCATCGACTTCGGCTTCAGCGAGCTGGCAGTGTCCGACCTGCTGCTGGCCACCGACCTGGCCGAGCTGCTGGCCTCGTCGGCCGCGGTCGTCGGGGTCGACCGGGCCGTCGCCCTGGGAGAGACCACGGTCGGAGCGGCGGCGCTGACCTCCGCGCTCGACCGGCTCGAGCTGCCTCGGCTCAGCGGCGCCACCCGCACGGCGATGAAGCAACAGGCCGGACTGCTCGACGCGCTGCGCACGCGCGTCGCCGGCACCTCCGGCATGGCCCCGACCTGACCCACCGGCAGGAGCGATCCGGCTGCTGACCGAACGAGCACCCCGACTACCATCACGCCGGGCCGCTAGCTCATCGGGTTAGAGCAGGGGACTTTTAATCCCAAGGTGCTGGGTTCGAGACCCAGGCGGCCCACCACGCAGTGCCGGCTCGACGCGTCGCCACTCGTCGTTGGTCGGTTTCGGCGCTCTCGCTCATCTCCGTCGATCTCCTCTGGCCCTTCGCCCAGCCAGCGCACGCACCTCGCTGCTCGAGCACGATCGAGTGAACGAGCGTTCACTCCCCGACTCGGGCGCTTTGGTAGGGTCCCGCGACCACTCGCGAGGTCTGAGGCCGGGGGCGAACCATGCAGTCGCAAGGGACGAGATCCAGATGAAGCCGGCGGCCTTCGAGTACCACCGGCCCGAGACGCTCAGCGAAGCCGTCG
>CAZALT010000027.1:0-28546 GCA_964485515.1 uncultured Rhabdothermincola sp.
CGTTCCCTTTCCGAACACGGAAGTTAAGCCCACCAGCGCCGATGGTACTTGGGGCAAGAGCCCCTGGGAGAGTAGGACGCCGCCGGATTTCGACGTAAGAAGGCCCCCGAAAGGGGGCCTTCTTCGCGTTTTCGTTGCTGGGCGGCGTGGATCAACATCAGTAGGTGGGTGATGGTCGGTGATGGGGTGGCGTCGGGAGCCGGGTTCGGTGGCGGCTAGAGTGCCGTGCCATGGCACCATCGTCGTCGTCAGGGTCTCGTGGGCGGGATGGTTCCTCTCGGAGCTCCGGTTCGTCTCGGGGTTCGGGTTCTTCTGCTTCGGGCCGTGGTTCGGGCGGTCGGTCAGGCTCGGGTTCGGCTTCGTCGAGCGCTCGCTCGGGCGGGTCGAAGCCCGGTGGCGATGGGCGTGGCGAAGGTCGAGCCAGTGGCGGAGGTCGAACTGGGCGACCCGATGGCGCACGCTCCGGGGGTTCGCGTTCGAGCGGCGGTTCGTCGACGCAACGGGGCTCATCGGCGTCCCGTCCAGGATCTTCGAGCGGAGGGCGCACGGGAGCGAGCCGATCGGCGGCCCCGCGCTCGAGTGGCCGGCGCGACGATCGGCCTGATGATCGGCGCGGCGGCGGTGAACGGACCGGTGGTCGATCGACGTCGGGCTCTCGGTCGTCACGCCCCGCGACGGGTCGCGGCGGGTCCTCGTCCGATCGCGCTCGGGACACGCGCTCTGGTCGGCCGTTCGACCGCGACGAACGTGAGCAGGCGAACTTCGAGGCGAAGATCCGCCGGCTGCAAGAGATCGAGGGCGCGCCCAAGGCCTGGGGCAGCGTGGCCCGCAAGGGGGCAGGCAACGTGCGTGAGGGCGGGGGGCCGAGCCCGGCGTCGTCGGCCTGGCGCGAGGCGGTGGCCGAGTCGCGTGGCGATGCGGATGGTCCCGTCGAAGGCGAATGGGTGCTGGTCGAGGAGATCCGTGAGGAGGCCGAGTCAGCGGTGGTTCGGAGCCGTTCCACGGCGAAGGGCGGCGGCCAAGCCGTCGACATCGACGACGAGGTCCGCGGTCAGATCACGAACGCGGTCGGCGTCAGTCGGACCGACCGTACCGAGAAGCGCCTGAAGGATGCTTCCCGGGACTTCGAGCGAGAGCGGTTCGCCGATGCGGCGAGGATCCTTCGGCCGTTGGCGGAACAGGCGCCTGGTGTTCCTGCGGTGCGTGAGCTCTACGGACTCACCCTCTACCGGCAAGGAAAGTGGCGCATCGCAGCGAAGGAGCTCGAGGCCTTCCGCTCGTTGGCGAACACCACCGAGGCCAACCCGGTGCTCGCGGACTGCTACCGGGCACTGCGCCAGTGGTCGAAGGTCGAGGAGCTCTGGGAGGAGCTCAAGGCTGATTCACCGAATGCCGAGCTGGTCACCGAGGGTCGCATCGTGATGGCAGGCTCTCTCGCTGATCGGCGTGATCTCAACGGCGCGATCAAGCTGTTGCTCCAGGGATGGAAGTTCCCGAAGCGGGCGCAGGACCACCACCTCCGTCGGGCCTATGCCCTCGCCGACCTCTACGAGCGTGCTGGTGACGTGCCTCGGGCCCGTGACCTGTTCGCCCAGATCGTTGCCGCGGACCCCGAGTTCTCCGACGCGGGCATCCGGCTTCGTTCGTTGCGCTGACTCCGTCCGGATCCCCGCGCTCCGAGCTCGAGGTGGGCCCGAGCACACGAACCGTTGCTGTCACCCTGCGTCGGTAGGTTGCAGACACCTTCCCCCTGGTGGTCCCGGCACACCTGTCCGGGTCTCTCTGACGTGGAGGAAGTCCCATGGCTCGAAACCCTTCTGCCCATCCGCCCCTGACCTGATCGTGGTGCCGAGGGCGGGCGCGACGTGGTCGTCGGTCCTCGGCACGCAGTCTCGCTCCGGTGGTTCTCATACCGGCAGCGTCGCGCCTACGCTTGCCTTTCTCAGCCGGTATCCCGGTTGAGCAAACGATCTCGGTGAAGTAGGAGCGACATGACCGACATTCAGGCCCTCCTGGGCGACGACGCGACCGACCTGCTCGACTACGAGTGCAAGGGCGTGTCCAAGAGCGAGCTCACCCTGCCGGGACCCGACATCGTCGACCGGGTGTACGCGGGCAGCGACCGCTCGCCCCAGGTGCTGCGCAACCTGCAGTCCCTGTTCGGCCACGGTCGCCTGGCGAACACGGGCTACGTGTCGATCCTGCCGGTCGACCAGGGCATCGAGCACTCCGGTGCTGCGTCGTTCGCGCCGAACCCCAAGTACTTCGATCCGCTCAACATCATCGAACTGGCCATCGAGGGAGGGTGCAACGCGGTCGCCACGACCTATGGCGTGCTCGGGTTGGCGTCGCGCAGGTACGCCCACAAGATCCCGTTCATCGTGAAGATCAACCACAACGAGCTGCTCACCCACCCGAACGAGTTCGACCAGATCATGTTCGGTTCGGTCGAGGAGGCCCATGCCCTCGGCGCCGCCGGCGTGGGGGCCACCATCTACTTCGGCTCGCCCGAGTCCCGCCGCCAGATCGTGGAGGTCGCCGAGGCCTTCCACCGTGCCCACGAGCTCGGCATGTTCACCGTGCTGTGGTGCTACCTGCGCAACAACGCCTTCAAGGTCGACGGCGTCGACTACCACGACTCCGCCGATCTGACCGCACAGGCCAACCACCTGGGCGTCACGATCGAGGCCGACATCATCAAGCAGAAGCTGCCCACCAAGAACGGCGGCTACAACGCGCTGTCGGGCTTCGGCAAGACCAGCCCGCTGGTCTACAACGAGCTCGTGGCCGACAACCCGATCGACTACGCCCGCTGGCAGGTCCTCAACTGCTACAGCGGTCGCATCGGCCTCATCAACAGCGGTGGCGAGTCCAAGGGCGCGTCCGACCTGGCCGAGGCCGTGCGTACGGCGGTCATCAACAAGCGTGCCGGAGGCACGGGCCTGATCAGCGGTCGCAAGGCCTTCCAGCGCCCGATGTCCGAAGGGGTCGAGCTCCTCAACTCGATCCAGGACGTCTACCTGGACGAGTCGGTCACCATCGCCTGACACCTGGCCATCGGCTCGGGCTCGACGCTCCGAGACGACCGCGTGGGAACCAAGCAGCGAGGCCCCTCACCGAGTGAGGGGCCTCGCTGTCGCGGACCCTCGTCGTGGAAGGTTGGCTGCACCGCGTCGGCGGGCTCGATCCGGTCCGAGGTGATGGGTCGGCGACGATCCGGTCAGGTGAGGGGCGACGGCGCGGTCAGGAGAAGGCTCGGAACACCACGCCGGTGGCCGGCTTCGGGTGGAAGAAGGTCGACTTCGGCGGCATGCGCTCGCCGCCGCGCGCCACCTCGACGATGTCGGCGACCGAGACCGGACGGACGAGCACGCCGTACTGGGCTTCGCCCTTGGCGATGGCGGTCATGACGTGGTCGACCCCGTGCTGGTACACCAGCCGGTGCGGGGGGAGCGCGCCGAGCGCGACGTCGAGGCGACTCGTGTCGAGCGGCCGAGCCGTGTCGAGCAACTCGGGTTTCGGGGTGAGGTACCACGCGTCATCGGCCCCGACGAGCACGAGCGACCCGCGCTCGGCCATCGCGGCCGTGACCGACGCGTCGACCGGAGGTGCCGGCTCGATCTCGAAGAGCTCGCGGAAGACGGCGAGCACGTCGACATCGTCGGGGAGCTCGGAGATGAGCCGATGGATGCCGAGCACGTCGAGCTCATCCTCGGCGAGCTCCACGACGAAGAAGAGGGCGGCATCGAAGTCCCCGGCCACGTCGCCTGCCTCGTGACGTTCGCGTCGGTAGGTGAGCGCGGTCTCGTAGCGGTGGTGGCCGTCGGCGATGACCAGCGGCTCGGAGGCGACGAGCGAGGAGATCGAGGCGATCGCATCACGATCGGTCACCTGCCACAGCTCGTGGCGGACGCCGTGATCGTCGCTCCAGCTGGCCATGGGCGGGCGTCCCACCTCAAGGGCGTCGGTGAGGCCCCGAGCCGGTGAGAGCGCCCACACGGCCGAGAGGTTGGCTCGGGTGGCACGCATGAGGTCAAGGCGGTCGCTCTTTGCCTTCGGCGTGGTGTACTCGTGCGGCAGGATCGGCGTTGCTCCACCGCTCGTGTCGCCGGGAGGTGCGAGCGACAAGGACCCGAACACCCCTGTGGTGTGGCGTGGCGCACCGTTCTCGTCGGTGTGGTTCATGCGGTAGACGTACAAGGACTCGTCGGGGTCGGTGACGAGGATCCCCTCGCGCCGCCACCGAGCGAAGGTGGCCGCGGCCGTCGCGTAGGGATCGTCGCGGTCGACCTGGACAGGGAGGTCGATGTGCACGACGTTGTCGGCGTGGCGGCCCACGAGCTCGATCCGGTCCTCCGCGTTGATCACATCGTACGGGGGAGCGGTGACCTCGGCGAGGTCCGCTCGGTCGAGGTCATAGCGCACGCCGTGGAAGGGTCGGAAGTCAGCCACGTCCCGTGTCTACCAGACCGGACGAGGCAGGTAGCCCGGACGAAGCAGGCGGTCGGTCTCCATCCGCTGAGGCACGCGCCGGCCGAGCTCGTGCGTTGTCGCTCAGCGCGGGGTCATCTTCACGACGAAGCGTTCGTCGTGATCGAGGGTCGTCGTACTGCTGAACACCCCATCGGTCACGTTGCTCTGGTCGGCGTCCACGGCCCAATCCGGCGAACCGCTCGCGGCTCGTACCGTGAACGTGTCCGGGTGGACCAACGGTTGGGGAGACACCTGGAGCACGTAGCGGTCGCCGGTTTGGATCGTGCCTTCCAGCGTGTACTCGAGCGTCGCGGATTCACCGGGGGCGATCGTCACGAGCGCCGAGTACACGTTGAGTCCGAGCTCGGACTGCGGCTCGATGGAGATGCTCGACCCATCGAGGCGGGTCCCGGTCCAGTCGAGAGGTGAATAGACCCCGACGCGGACACGGGTCGTGCCGCGAGAGAGGCCGCTGCCGGCTGGTTGTCCGGCCAGGATGTAGTTCGGCAGCCCATCGTCCGGAGCGTCATTGCGGAGCGTGATCGACACCGTCGAACGCACGGCCTGCGTGCTGGGGTCGAACGTGGTCGAGTACGACACGTGCTTGTGCAGGAAGTAGTCGAGCTTGTTCGAGAAGGCGTCGGCCGTTCGGACCGAGAGGAAGTCGGTCGTCGCATCGGCGACGAGCGGACCGCTCGCGCCGAGCCGCTCCATGAGGGCTCGGGCCTGGGGATCGAACGGATGCACCTGAAGGTGCTTCGAGGTGACGAGCGGGCCGAGCGTCGATCCGAGAACCCGCGGGCCAGGGAGGTCACGCTCGGTGAGAGCATCGAAGGTCGCTCGTCCCGCAGCCTCGAGCCGATCGCGGCGGGCCGGGTCGTCGGCGTCCCCTTCGAGGTACTGCCCGTGGAGGAGGTACTCGACCGCGTTCGTCGCGGTGAGCGGCTGTGCGAGACCCTCCACGTCGACGGGTCCCGTGAGCTCGAGGAGCGCCGCGATGGCGAACGGATCGACGACGATCACGCCGTCGACCTCGGTGCCCGTGATTTGGCCGTAGATCGAGCGGGAGAGCTCCGCCGTCGTGGCCAGGTCGGGAGACACGGTGAGGTTCTGGAGGAAGCGGGTCGGCTGGTACCGGCCATACCGCTGGGCGAACTCGTCGCCCTGGTCGAGCACGACCGTGGATGGATCGACACCCGAGCTTTCGTAGAGGTCACCGGTCGACCCGCTGACGTCGAAGCTGACGTGACCATCGTCGGCCGTCAAGATGCCGTACGAACCCGTGAACCCACCGAAGTTCCGGGTCTCTGACGGGTTGGTGAAGAGCACGAGGTAGCTGCGCGGGTCACCTCCCCCCAAGATGTCGGGAAGGGCGTCGAGTGCGTGGGAAGCGATCTCGGCGTCGCGTCCTGCGCCAGCCACCTCGTCGCGAAAGGTGCCGATCGGCGTGGCCACGGGTCCCAGCAGCCAGGGCGAGTCGACGTCTTCGAGCCGTGCGCCGGCATCGATCAGCACGTCCCGTGTCGCCCTGGTCGGTTCCTGCATCGATCGAACGAGCGCCAGGTCCACGATGCCTGCGCCCGCACGCAGATCCTGGTAAGGGGCCGTCGAAGCAGCCTCCGAGGCGGCCTCGGTGACATCTCGGCCAGCGGTAGAGGCGGTCGACAGAGCCCGCGCATGCTGAGCTACCCCCGGAACGACTCGGGCGGGCAGCGCCCACGGGGCATCGAGCTTGTCGGACGCGGAACCGAAAGCCGCGGTGGCGTCGCGCAACGTCGCGGCACCCGATGCCTGGTCCCCTGAGCTGATCTGGTCGAGTCCGCTTCGAGCGAGGTCGACCGCGTCATCGACATCGGACCGGGCAAGCAGCGCGGACACCCCGAACCCGACCGATGCCAACACCAGCACTGTCGTCAGACCCACCGCCGTCCACCGGGCGGTCGAGCGCGCACGCGACGAGCTCCGGCGGTAGCCGGACACGAGGACCGGCACGACGGCGACCGCACTGATGAACGCCGTAGCACCGAAAGGGCCCACGGAAGGCAGATGGAGCAGGGCAAGCGCCGAGAAGGCTCCCACCGCCGCGCCGGTCGACCGCTTTCGGCCGCGCGAGAACCCGCTCGCCGTCGCGACACCGAGCGCGATGATCGCGCTGGCACACCACCACGTTCCGACGCTGGCGAGCGTGGCCACCGCGGCGAGCCAGAACGTGGGCCAGCGGCGAGCGCGGCCAGCTGCGTAGGTGACCACAGCGGTCGCGGCCCCCACCCAGATGCGGTCCAACAGGACCGTTCCCGTCGGCTCGGCGGTCGAAGAGATGACGGCGCCGATGGTCGCGACCACGAGGATGGCGTTTGCCACTCTGGCGTCCCTGCGCCGCCGGCTGCCTCTCGATGATCTTCGGGGTGACGATACGTCGTCGGCGACCGCGGCGGACACGGGAGACGCGTCGGGTTGGGGGCGATGGTCCATGGTTCGAGCGCAATGATCGCCGACCCGTCGGGCTGCCGCATGCAGCCTGATCGTGGTCGAAACCGATCCCGTCGGCGAGTGGACGATCCTAACCCTGGTGTCGCCGGGATCGGCGGCGCAGGCCTGCGCTCAGCCCCCGGCCGTGGTGGGCCTCGTCAGGCGTAGGCAGGTTGGCGTGGTGGGTCAGGCGTGGGCGGATTCGCGCTTGCGTCGACGGACCACCACGGCCAGAGCTGCACCTGCCACGATCAGCACGATGCCGATGCGCACGAGGTTCGTGGAGTCGGAACCGGTGCGGGGCAGCGTCCCCGAGGTCGTTGTTGCGGTCGTCGCGGACACGACGGTGAACTGCGCGGACAACGAGAGGGCGTTGCCGTCCTGGCCCGTCCCCCGGCACTCCAGCGTGTGAGGACCGGTCGGCGTGTTCGCCGGAATCTCGGCGTCGAAGGTGATCGTTCCGTCCTCGCCGGCGTTCACCGTGCCGAGGAGGATCGGATCGGAGTGGAGGTAGACCTCGACCGGGGTGCCCGGCGCGAAACCGGTGCACGAGACCGCGACCGAGCCGCCCGGCTCCACCTCGGTCTTGTCGAGGGTGATCGTGCCCGTCGCCGGGTACCCATCCTGTGCGTTCGCAGGTGCCGCGAACGAGAGGAGGGCGATGCCGGCGAGGATCAGTGCGCTGAGTGCGAGGGTACGTCGATGTGAGGTCATGGTCCTTGGTCTTCCGCCAGTCGTCCGGGGGGTGGCAAACGAGGTTCCTACGATTCTGGTCGATTCCGGCGGCAGTGTCGAGGATTGCGGCTGATTCGGGATCGAACGACCCATTCGGGCCCGGTCCATCGATGTCATGGCTGGGCCGTGGTGGCCAGGGCCAGTGCCGTCCTAGAGTGCGGCGTGGCCTGGCTGCTCGATCTCGACGGTGTCGTCTGGCGTGGTTCCGTGGCGGTTCCCGGAGCGACAGATGCGGTCGTCCGGTTGCGAGAAGCCGGGCAGGCGGTCGGTTTCGTGACGAACAACTCGTATGCCACCCGCGCCGAGGTCGAGGCGAAGCTGGCGAGCCAGGGCATCGAGGCGGACGGCGCGGTCGTCACCTCGGCCACTGCCGCCGGTGCGCTGCTCTCGCCCGGTGAGCGGGTGCTGGTGTGCGGTGGACCGGGCGCGGACGAAGCCGTGCGCGATCGCGGTGCTGTCGTGGTGCGCGCCGACGGCGGGAGCGCACCGGTGGGCGCGGTCGACGCAGTTCTCATGGGGTTCAACCCGGCGTTCGACTACGCCCTGATGACCGCAGCGACCGTCGCCGTCTTGCGCGGTGCTCGACTCCTGGCGACCAACGACGACGCCACCTACCCGACCGCCGACGGTTTGGTACCGGGCGGTGGGGCGATCCTCGCGTCGGTCGAGCGCGCCACCGGCGTCTCGGCACTCGTCGCGGGAAAGCCGCATCCGACGATGTGCGACTACGTCGTCGACCGATTCGGGTCCGACGGTGTGATGGTCGGTGATCGGCCTGACACCGACGGACGGTTCGGCGTCGCTCTCGGGTACCGCTTCGGACTCGTGCTGAGCGGGGTCACGACCGCGGCGGACCTGCCGGTCGATCCGACTCCCGACCTCATCGGAGCAGATCTCGGCGACCTGATCGCACAGGAGCTCGACTCGTGACGCTCCGGCACGCCACCACGTCGCCGTCCACGGTCGGGTTCGAGTCCGGTCGGGCGTAGACAGTCGAAGGTGGCCGCCTTAGCATCGGGCGATGGCACAGAACCCGATCAAGAGCGCGCTGGACGCCAGCAAGACCGCGAGCAAGTCCGCAGTCGATGCCAGCAGGAGCGCGAGCAGGTCCGCGATCGACGCGAGCAAGGACGCGGCACAGCAGGCGCAGGACCAGATCGAGTCGCTCCTGAAGGACCTCGCTGCGACCGCCGACGCCCAGTCCAACGCCATCCAGGCCGCCCTCGCCGAATTCCGCGAGCGTGGCAAGGAGAACAGCGACCGCCTGACCGATGCCATCGACAAGCAGATCACGAGCCAGCTCGGCTCGCTCGGGCTCGCGACAAAGGCCGACATCGCCCGTCTCGAGCGGAAGATCGCCAAGCTCGAGAAGCCAGCGAAGAAGGCTGCGGCGAAGAAAGCGGCCAGCAAGAAGCCGGCCGCGAAGAAGGCGTCGACACCCGCCGAACCGTCCTGAGCGCGCGTCGACGCCTCGATCGGGAGCTCGTCCGGCGGGGTCTGGCGGCCCACGAGGACGGAGCCGTGGCGCTGATCGTCGACCGTCGTGTCACGGTCGGGGGTGCACCGGTCGACAAGCCGAACCGGCTCGTGGGAGCAGGCGAGTCGATCGTGGTCCTCGAGCCTCCGCCGGCGTTCGTCAGTCGCGCCGGCGGCAAGCTGGACGGCGCGCTGCGCGACCTCGGCCTGGACGTGTCCGGGCGACGCGCGCTCGATGCAGGAGCATCGACCGGCGGGTTCACCGACTGCCTCTTGCAACGCGGCGCGTCCGAGGTGGTGGCCGTCGACGTCGGCTATGGGCTCCTGCACGAACGGCTCGTGTCGGATCCGCGGGTGCGCAACGTCGATCGCACGAACGTCCGCGACCTCGACCTGGTCGACGTCGGAGCTCCGTTCGACCTCGTCACCGCCGACCTCTCGTTCATCTCGCTGCGACCGCTGGCGCCGACCTTGGTGTCGGCGGCCGGTCCGAACGCCGACCTGCTCGTCCTGGTGAAGCCCCAGTTCGAGGCCACGAAGGCGGAGGCCGACCGGGTGCGTGGAGTGATTCGAGACCCGGCGATCTGGCAGAGGGTCATCGAGGAGGTGATTGCCGCGTTCTTGTCCGCTGGTGCCAGCATCATGGCCGTCATGGTTTCGTCGGTCCCGGGCCCTGAGGGCAACATCGAGTTCGTCGCGCACCTGCGCGTCGGCGACTCGGATGGGGTCGACGACGCCGATGGGGGCGACGCATCCGAACATCTGCGCGACTTGGCCGCCGCCGCGGTCGCCGCGGCCGTCGACCTGCGGGCCACGTGATGGCGAGCATCGGCCTCGTCGTCCACCACGAGCGGCCCGAGGCCACCGAGCTCGCCCGCTCCACGGCAGATTGGCTCAGGTCCGCGGGTCACGCCGTCCGACTACCTGCCGCCGACGCGCGCACCGTCGGACTTGACGAGCTCGGCGTGGAACCCAGCGCCTTCGGTGGCGACCTCGATGTCGCGGTCAGCCTCGGGGGCGACGGAACGATGCTCCGCACGGTCGACCTCGTCGCGACGAGCGGTGTGCCCGTCCTCGGCGTGAACATCGGCCAGCTCGGCTACCTCACCGACGTCGACCCCGCCGATCTGCGCCGCTCCGTCGACCGGGTGCTCGCCGGCGACTACCAGGTCGAGGAGCGCATGCTGCTCGCCGTCTCCACGATCCCGGCTCCCGGCGACGACCGAGAACCGGCATCGGTGCGCACCATCGTCGGGCTGAACGAGCTGGTCCTCGAGAAGACGCCGAGCGGCCACACGGTGCGCCTCGCCGTCGAGATCGACGATCGCTTCTTCACGACCTATGCCACCGACGGGTTGATCGTGGCGACGCCGACCGGGTCGACCGCCTACGCGCTGTCGGTTCGAGGTCCGATCGTGGCGCCGACCCACCGTGCCCTCATCCTCACGCCGGTCTCGCCCCACATGTTGTTCGACCGGTCGTTGGTGCTCGAGCCGTCCTCCACCGTGCGGATCACCGTCGACGGACACCGACCCGCCATGCTCCGTGTCGACGGTCGCCTACTGGGCGAGCTCGAACCGGGCGCGGCGGTTCTGTGTGCGGCCTCCGAGCACGTGGCGCGCCTGGTGGTGTTCGGCGACCGCGACTTCCACGGCATCCTCAAGGCGAAGTTCAAGCTCGGAGACCGATGACGTGCTGACCGAGCTGGTGGTGACCGATCTCGGGGTCATCGTCGAGGCTTCGCTCGTCTTGGGGTCGGGCCTGACGGCGGTCACCGGCGAGACCGGTGCGGGTAAGACGCTGGTGGTCGGCGCCATCGACCTGCTGATGGGCGGGCGTGCCGACACCGGAATCGTGCGGACCGGCTGCGCCGAGGCGGTGGTCTCCGGTCGGTTCGTGCTCGGAGACGGCAGCGGTGAGGGTGGTGAGGGCGAAGGGCGCGAGGTCGTCGTGCGCCGCGTGATCCCCGCCCAGGGGCGATCGCGGGCCTACGTCGACGGGCGACCGTCGACTGCGGCGGAGCTCGCAGAGCTGGGACGGTCGCTCGTCGACCTGCACGGGCAGCATGCCCACCAGTCGCTGCTGCACGCCTCGGTGCAGCGATCTGCCGTCGACCAGTTCGGCGACGTCGACCTGGGTCCGTTGCACGAGGCGCGCAAGGCGCTCGCCGCGGTCGACGACGCGCTCGCCGCTCTCGGCGGCGACGAGCGTGCCCGGGCACGCGAGATCGACCTGCTTCGCTTCCAGGTCGACGAGATCGCCGCGGCGGGTCTCGGTGACCCCGATGAGGACGCCGCGCTCGAAGCCGAGCAGGACCTCCTCGCGGGAGCGACCGAACGACGTGCCGCGGCCCGCCGAGCCGTTGCCCGCCTCGCCGACGATGACGGCGTGCTCGGGCTGCTCGCCGAGACCACGGCCGAGCTGTCCGACGCGACGGTGCTGGCCGAGCTCCACGCCCGTCTCGCCGGGGCGGAGGCCGAGCTGGCCGACGTGGCGAGCGAGCTGCGCCAGCTCGTCGACACGCTCGAAGAGGATCCGCAGCGCCTCGAGCTGGTGACGCAGCGTCGCAAGCTCCTGCACGACCTGCGTCGCAAGTACGGCGAGGACCTCGTGGAGGTGATCGGCTACCACGCGGAGCTGGCCGAACGGCTGGCCGAGCTCGAAGACCACGATCAGCGGGCCGCCCAGCTCGAGGAGGAGCGGGAACGCCTTCGTGAATCCGTGGCACACGCGGAGCGCGAGGTCGGCCGCAGTCGCCGACGGGCGGCGCCGCCACTCGCCGACGCCGTCACCGCGCACCTCCACTCGCTCGGTCTCACCAAGGCATCGTTCGCTGTCGAGGTCGGCGACGACCCCGGCGACGACGTCGTGTTCCTGTTCACCGCCAACCCCGGCACTGCCCCGGCGCCGCTCACCAAGGTGGCATCGGGCGGTGAGCTGGCGCGGACGATGCTGGCTGTGCGCCTCGTGCTGTCAGACGGTCCCGAGACGCTCGTGTTCGACGAAGTCGATGCCGGCATCGGGGGGAGCGCGGCGATCACGGTCGGCGCTGCTCTGGCCGAGCTGGGCCAGGTCCACCAGGTGCTCGTCGTCACACACCTGGCCCAGGTCGCCGCCGCCGCGGGCCACCACGTCGTGGTCGTCAAAGACACCGGTGACGACCAGACCACGACCGCCGTACGTCCCGTCGAGGGCGACGAGCGTGTCGTCGAGCTCGCCCGCATGCTGTCGGGCACCCCCGATTCGGATGCGGCGAAGGAGCACGCGGCTGAGCTGCTCGACGCTCGAGCGTCGTCCCCGTAGCCCATGTCGGAGCTCCGCGACCTCGACCAGCCGGACCCCACGGTCGGTGCACCGGTGGTGGTCGAGCGCGCGTTAGGGTGCACTTCCGTCGTGGAGTAGGACGGATCAGGAGGCGTTGGAGTGACGAAGCACATCTTCGTAACCGGAGGTGTGGCCAGCTCCTTGGGGAAGGGCCTCACCGCGTCGTCGCTCGGACGACTGCTCAAGTCTCGGGGTCTGCGGGTCACGCTCCAGAAGCTCGACCCGTACCTCAACGTCGACCCGGGCACGATGAACCCCTTCGAGCACGGAGAGGTCTTCGTCACCGACGACGGAGGCGAGACCGATCTCGACCTCGGCCACTACGAGCGCTTCGTCGACGAGAGCCTCTCTCGCGACAGCAACGCCACCACCGGCTCGATCTACTCGGCGGTGATCGCAGCCGAACGCCGCGGCGACTACCTCGGCAAGACCGTCCAGGTCATCCCGCACATCACCGACGAGATCAAGCGCCGCATCACCCGGTTGGCGACACCCGACACCGATGTGGTGATCACCGAGATCGGCGGCACGGTCGGCGACATCGAGATCCTGCCGTTCCTCGAGGCCATCCGGCAGTTCCGTCTCGACGTCGGGCGCGACAGCGTCTGCTACGTGCACGTGACCCTCGTCCCGTTCATCGGTCCGGCGGGGGAGCAGAAGACGAAGCCCACGCAGCACTCGGTCACCGAGCTGCGCAGCCGGGGCATCCAGCCCGACATCATCGTGTGCCGGAGCGAGGCGGCGATCTCGCCCGACCTCAAGCGCAAGATCTCCAACCTGTGCGACGTGCCCATCGACGCGGTCGTCAACGCAGCCGACGCACGCAGCCTCTACGAGATCCCGCTCGTCATGCACGACGAAGGGCTCGACACGGTCGTGTGCAAGCAGTTCGGGTTCGAGGACCGCGACATCGACCTGTCGACCTGGGAGGTCCTCATCGATCGGGTCGACACCCGCACCGAGACCATCCGGGTGGGCATCATCGGCAAGTACGTGAGCCTGCCCGACGCGTACCTGTCGGTCGTCGAGGCGCTCAACCACGGCGGGTTCCACCACAGCACCGCGGTCGAGGTCGATTGGATCCAGGCCGAGGACGTCGAGGGGCTCCTCGCCGACGGCCGACTGCGCGACCTCGACGGCATCGTCATCCCGGGCGGGTTCGGCGAGCGCGGCATCGAGGGGAAGATCGCGGCGGCGGGCTACGCACGCGAGCACGACATCCCGTGCCTGGGGCTGTGCCTCGGCATGCAGGTGATGACGATCGACTACGCCCGCAACGTCCTCGGCCTCACCGGCGCCAACTCGAGCGAGTTCGACGCGCAGACACCCCACCCGGTCATCGACCTCATGGAGAGCCAGCGCGAGGTGACCGACATGGGCGGCACCATGCGCCTTGGTGCCTACCCGGCCATGCTCGAGCCCGGCACCAAGGTGCACGCGGCCTACGCCCGTGAGGTGGTCTCGGAACGCCATCGTCACCGCTACGAGTTCAACCCGCGCTACCGGTCGCGCTTCGACGGCAGCGGGTTCGTCTGCTCCGGAACCTCGCCGGACGGCCGCCTGGTCGAGTTCATCGAGCTCGAGGACCATCCGTTCTGGGTGGGCACGCAGGCCCACCCCGAGTTCAAGAGCCGTCCGGACCGTGCCGCCCCGTTGTTCCGTGAGTTCGTCGGCGCCGCGCTCGGTCGCAACGAAGGTCGCAACCCGCACCTGCTCCAGATCGACGCCGACACCGAAGCCGCGTTGGGCTCCGGCCGTTGACCGAGGGTCCCACCCCCGGGTTCCGGCAGGTCGGCGAGCGCACCGAGTACGCCGGTCACATCATCTCGCTGACCATCGGCTCGTTCGTGGGCCCCGACGGCACGGCCTTCGAACGTGAGCTCGTCCGCCATCCGGGCGCGGTTTCGGTCGTGCCCCTCCACGACGACCGCACCGTGGTGCTGGTCCGTCAGTATCGAGCCGCGGTCGATGACGAGCTGCTCGAGATCCCCGCCGGCAAACGCGACGTGGCCGACGAGCCGTTGGAGGTCACCGCGAACCGCGAACTGGCCGAGGAGGTGGGACTGCGGGCCGCGAAGCTGCAGCTGCTCACGACGTTCCACAACTCGATCGGGTTCAGCGATGAGCTGTCCCACGTGTTCCTCGGCACCGAGCTGAGCCAGGCAGAGCTCGACCTCCAAGGGATCGAGGAGGAGCACATGCAGATCGTCCGCATCCCCCTCACCGAGGCGCTCGACCTCGTCGAGGCGTCGCGGATCACCGACGCCAAGACCGTCCTCGGCCTCCTCACCACCGCTCGACGACTGGGGATCTGAGTCGTGGCGGTCCGAGGTCGACCACGGTCGTCGGGCCGAACGCGATGACCGCCGAGCCGCGATCGGACCTCGATCCTCCCGTCGTGCTGTCGATCGAGGCGGAGGACTTCCTCGTGTGGCTCGGGGCCGAGCGGGGTCGGGCCGCCAACACCCTCGCCGCGTACCGGCGGGACCTGTTGCGCTACCACGCGTGGAACCGGACGAGCGGTCCCGACGACCTGCGCGCCATCACCGAGGCCGACCTGAGTCGGTACGTGGAGGACCTCCGTGCCGCGGGGCTGGCGCCGTCGAGCATCACCCGTGCGCTGGTGCCGGTCCGTTCCCTTCATCGGTTCCTGGTCGACGAAGGCATGGCCGACACCGATCCATCTGCCGATATGGAGATGCCCCGCGTCCCCAAGGGCCTGCCGAAGGCGCTGACCGAGGAGCAGATGACCCGACTGTTCGACCAGGTCCAGGGCGATGAGCCGGCAGCGAGGCGCGATCGGGCCATCCTCGAGGTCCTGTACGGCACGGGTCTGCGCATCTCCGAGCTGGCCGGCCTCTCGGTGTCTGACCTCGATCTCGATGCTGGCCTGCTGCGCGCCATGGGCAAGGGGTCCAAGGAACGGGTCGTCCCCATCGGCTCGTTCGCCTTGCGGGCTCTGGTCTCGTGGTTGGACGACGGGGGGAGGCGACGCATGGTCCCGGAGCGGTGGGCGTTCCGTGACGATGCCGACGCGGTGTTCCTCAACTCCCGTGGGGCACGGCTCTCGCGCCAGGGCGTGTGGGCGGTGGTGCGAAAGTACGGCGATCGAGCCGGACTCGCGGGTGTGCTCACGCCCCACGTGCTGCGTCACTCCTGTGCCACCCACCTGCTTGACCACGGCGCCGACGTCCGCTCCGTGCAGGAGCTGCTCGGTCACGCATCGATCAGCACGACCCAGATCTACACGCTGGTCAGCACCGAGCGCCTCCAGCAGGTGTACCGGGAGGCTCACCCTCGGGCCCGGTCGTCGAACGAGGTCGCACGGGGTCGGACGGGGGAGGGTCGGCCAGGTCAAGGGGCAGACGGGATACGGTCAAGGCGTGGCACGTGAAACCGATCTCCCGTCCGACGTCGCGCCCGATCGCTCCGACGACGTCGTGATGGACTCCGTCGAGCCGCCGCCCGAGACCGTGCCTGAGCTCCGTGAGGAGCTCGCGCACGAGGCCGAGGTCTTGCAGGCCCAGATCGACGAGCTCCAGGTCGACGACATCTCGCTCGCGCACGACGCGAACCTCGCCGACCGCGGCCAGGTCGCAGCTGAGCAGGGCGAGAACCTCGTGCTGGCCGGTGATCTCCGCGAGCAGCTCGACGAGATCGAAGCCGCGCTCGGACGACTCGACCAGGGCACCTACGGCCTGTGCGAGGTGTGCTCCCAGCCCATCTCCGACGACCGCCTCGCCGCCATGCCGGCCACCCGGTTCTGCATCGACCACGCCGGCTGAGCGTCCGACGACGTGGGTTCGACGCTCCACCTCGTGTCGAGGTTCTTCGGGAGCCTGCGTCCCGGGGGCCCTCCCGAAGATGAGGACGAGTGGGCTGTCGACCAGCTGCTGCCCGGTGAGGTCGAGGTGTGGCGGACGATGTGGAACCCCGATCGCCGACACGCGGCCGGTGTCGCTCGGCGGGTCGAGCGAGCACTCGGCGTTGACGCCACACGGCCCGTCCTCGCCGCCGCGCTGCTCCACGATTCGGGCAAGACCGCGAGCGGCCTGCACACGTACGGGCGCGTGATCGCCACCATCTGCGGGAAGGTCGTGCGCAACGACGAGGACACGCTGCGCGACTGGTCCCGGGTACGGGGCTTCACCCGCAACGTGGGCCTCTACCTCCGGCACGCCGAGCTCGGTGGTGACATCTTGGAGCTGGCGGGCAGCGACGCCATGACGGTGGCCTGGGCCCGTGAGCACCACCTACCCGAGTCGCAGTGGACCGTTCCGGTGGAGATCGGTCGGGTGCTCAAGGACGCCGACGACGACTGAGGGGCGGGCTCCGCCTACGAGGGCGGCAGGAGGCCCAGCGCGTTGCGGGCCCGGTCGAGCGTTGGTGCCGCGAGCGCCGAGGCTTTGGCTGCGCCGAGGGCGAGGACTCGTCCGACCTCGTCGGGGTCGTCGTCGAGCGCCCGGTAGCGCAGCTGGATGGGGCGGAGGAACTCCACCACCGCCTCGGCGGTGTCGGCTTTGAGCGGGCCGTACTGGCTGTAGCGCTCCGCCAGCTCGGCGGGCTCGCCTGCGGTCGTCGCGGCGAGGATCGACAGCAGGTTCGACACACCGGGCTTGGACTCCGGGTCGTAGCGCACCTCGTTGTCCGTGTCGGTCACGGCGCGTTTGATCTTCTTCGCGACCGCGGCGAGATCCTCGAGCACGAGGATCGTGCCTTGGGGCGAGTCGGCCGACTTGGACATCTTGTTCGTGGGGGACTGCAGGTCCATGACCCGGGCCCCGACCGCCGGAATCGCGGCCTCGGGTACGACGAACGTGTCGCCGTAGCGGTGGTTGAAGCGCAGGGCGATGTCACGCGAGAGCTCGAGGTGCTGGCGTTGATCGTCACCCACCGGGACCGAATCGGTGCCGTACAGGAGGATGTCGGCCGCCATGAGGACCGGGTAGGTGAACAGGCCGGCGGAGATGAACTCGGCTCCCTCCGACTTGTCCTTGAACTGGGTCATGCGCCGCAGCTCGCCGACCGACGCGGTGCACTCGAGGATCCACGAGAGCTCGGCGTGCGCCGCCACGTGCGACTGGACGAACAGCGTGGAGACCTCGGGGTCGATGCCGACGGCGAGCAGGAGCTGGGCCACGCCGCGCGTCCTGGTCCTCAGCTGCACGGGGTCCTGCTGGACCGTGAGGGCATGGAGGTCGACGACGCAGTAGAGCGAGTCGGCGTCGTGCTGTGCGCTGACCCAATGGCGGAGCGCTCCGAGGAGGTTTCCGAGTTGGACATCACCAGTCGGCTGGATGCCGGAGAACACACGGGTCATGCCGTGGATACTAAGAGGTCAGGCCGAAGGCGCCGATACTCGATCGCGTGGCGGGTGGGTGCTCCCACGGCGCTCTAAGCTCGCCACCCATGGCTGTCGAGGTGCAGACGCCCGTCTTCGACGGGCCATTCGATCTTCTCCTGCACCTGATCCTCCGTGAGCAGGTCGACCTGTACGAGGTGTCGCTGGCCGCCATCGTCGACGCCTACATCCAAGAGCTCGAGCGCATCGAGGAGCTCAACCTCGATCTGGCCACCGAGTTCCTGCTCATCGCGTCGACGCTCGTCGAGCTCAAGGCCCGCCGCCTGCTCCCCGAGGACTCCGAGGTCGACCTCGATGACGAGCTCGCCTTGTGGGACGAGCGCGATCTGCTGCTCACCCGCCTGCTCGACTGCAAGACCTTCAAGGATGCCGCCCAGCTGCTCGGGGGGATGGCGGAGGTCGCCTCACGCTCGTTCGCCCGCACCGCCGGTCTCGAAGACCGGTTCCTGGCGCTCACCCCGGACCTCCTGGCCGGGATCGATGCGAAGGACCTCCACTCGGCCTACCTGCGAGCGATGACACCCAAGCCGGTGCCCGTCGTCGACCTCGGCCACGTCAGCGCGATCAAGGCCAGCGTGGCAGACGCCCTGGTCGAGCTGATCGACGAGCTTCCCCGAGTCGGACGGGTGTCGTTCCGTCGGCTGACCGAGGCGCTCGTGGATCGCATCGAGGTCGTCGTGCGGTTCCTGGCGGTGCTCGAACTGTTCAAGCAGGGTCTGGTCGATCTCGACCAGACCCGTTCCTTCGGCGAGATCGAGATCGTGTGGGTCGGGCGCGACCGACTCGGCACCGACGACCTCGCCGCAATCGACGACTACGAGGGCTGATGCTCGAAGAAACCCGCAGTGCGGTCGAAGCCATCTTGATGGTGGCCGATCAACCGGTCGACACACAGGTGCTGGCCCAGGTCACCGAGACGTCGCAGGACGAGATCGAGCTGCTGCTCCGCGACCTCGCCGCGTCCTACCAGCAGAGCGGTCGCGGCTTCGTGCTCGTCGAGATCGCGGGTGGCTGGCGCTACCAGAGCCATCCCGAGCTCGCCGGCTACGTCGAACGGTTCGTGCTGGAAGGCCAGACGAGCCGGCTCTCGGCCGCGGCGCTCGAGACGTTGGCGATCATCGCCTACAAGCAGCCGATCTCGCGGGCGCAGGTGAGCGCCATCCGCGGGGTGAGCGTCGACGGCGTCGTGCGCACGCTGGAGCAGCGGGGCTACATCGGTGAGGTCGGCCGTGATCCTGGCCCAGGCCAGCCCGTCCTGTTCGGAACCACCCCGCTGTTCCTCGAGAAGCTCGGACTCGCCACCGTCGAGGACCTCCCGCCGATCGCCGACTTCGTCCCCGGCCCCGACGTGGTCGAGGCACTCGAGCACGGTCTGCGGGTCGATGCCGCCGAGGCGATCGACGAACGCGTCGAATCCGAGGGATCAGGCGCAACCGAAGGTGACGGTTCGTCCACGGGCGACGACGTCGCCGACGCGGCGGAGGCGCTGGCGTCGATAGACGTCGACGACGACTCGGCGTTCGAGCCGGGCGGAAGCGCCGGTGTCAACGACTCGTCGATCGACGCAGATTGACTTCCGTGGACGGAACAGGTTCGGGTGAGCGCTTGCCCGACGGCGACGGCGAGCGGCTCCAGAAGGTCCTGGCGCGGCTCGGGTTCGGAAGCCGTCGGGTCGGCGAGGAGCTCATCGACGCGGGTCGGGTGCGCGTGAACGGTGAGGTCGCGGTGCTCGGCCGTCGGGTCGACGTCGACCACGACCAGGTCGACGTCGACGGGGTGCCGGTCTCGGTGCTACCCGGACTCGTGTACTACCTGCTCAACAAGCCGGCGGGTGTCGTCACGACCGCCGACGATCCGCAAGGCCGTCCGACCGTGGTGTCGCTCGTGCCCGACGACCCCCGTGTGTTCCCTGTGGGGCGCCTGGACCTCGAAACCGAAGGGCTGCTCATCCTCACCAACGACGGTGCGCTTAGCCACCACCTGACGCACCCGCGCTTCGGTGTCGACAAGGAGTACCTGGCCCAGGTCGACGGCGAACCGACCCGAACCACGCTCCGTCAGCTCCGAGAAGGCATCGAGCTCGACGACGGGATCACCGCGCCCGCCCGAGCGGTGCTCGTCGCCCCGCACCTGATCCGCCTGACCATCCACGAGGGACGCAACCGTCAGGTCCGGCGTATGTGCGAAGCGGTCGGCCATCCCGTCGTCCGGCTCGTGCGCAGCCGCATCGGCACGATCTCGGACCGCAAGCTCAAGCCGGGCACGTGGCGCGAGCTCGACATCGCCGAGGTACGCGGACTGGAGACCGCGGCCGCCGCCGAACGCCTTCCGGGCGGCGAGCCGGAAGGTCCGAAGCGGGCGAACCGCAACGCGACCGATCGTCGCAGGTCCGGCTCGGGCCCCGAGAGCCCCAGGTAGGCTCGGCCCGTGACAACTGTTCGTGCGCTCCGTGGCGCCACCACGGTCGACGTCGACACCGAAGAGCACATCTACGAGCGGGTCATCGAGCTCCTCGAAACCATCTTCGAGCGGAACGCGGTCGACAAGGACGATCTCGTCAGCGTCATCTTCACGGCGACCGACGACATCCACTCGTGCTTCCCTGCGGCCGCGGCACGCAAGTTCGGGCTGGGTGACGTGCCGCTGCTGTGCGCCCGCGAGCTCGACATCACCGACGCCACCCCCAGGTGCGTGCGCGTGCTCATCCACCTCAACACCGACGTCCCGCGAGCCGAGTTGCACCACGTGTACCTCGAGGGCGCGCGCAACCTGCGCGACGACCTCCCCAGCTGACGCCGTGGGAGACGCACAACGTCGCGCCGCGATCGTCGGCACGGGGCTCATCGGCGCCTCGATCGGTCTCGGTCTCCGCGGTCAGGGCTGGTTCGTCACCGGGCAAGACCGCGATCCCGCGTCGGAGCTGGCTGCACTCGAACGGGGGGCGCTCGACGTCATCGGTTCCGATCCCGACGCCGACATCACCTTCGTGGCCACCCCGGTGGGGGCGATCGCGGACGAGGTCCGCACCGCGCTGGCCGAGACCACCGGTCTGGTCACCGACGTCGGCAGCGTCAAAGGCCCGCTGCGCCATCTGATGTCGACGTCTCGATACGTCGGCGGTCATCCCATGGCCGGCTCCGAGCTCGACGGCGTGCTCGGCGCCCGCCCCGACCTCTTCGAAGGCGCCACCTGGGTGCTGACCCCGGTCCCGGGCACCGACGTGGCGCACTTCGCGGCGGTGCGCGACGTGGTCTCGTCCCTCGGTGCCGACGTCGTCGGGATCGCCCCCGAAGCGCACGATTCGATGGTCGCGCTCGTCTCCCACGTTCCCCATCTCGTCGCCACGACGCTCATGCGCCAGGCCGACGAGCGCTCCACCGAACAGCAGGTACTGCTCCGTCTCGCCGCGGGTGGGTTCCGCGACATGACCCGGATCGCAGCGGGACATCCGGGGATCTGGCCCGACATCTGCGCCGAGAACAAGACGGCGATCGTGGACGAGCTCGATCACCTCATCGCCGCGCTGCGCGACGTCCGTGACGTCGTGGCCACCTCCGACCGCGGGTCCCTGGTCTCGGGCCTCGAACAGGCCCGCAAGGCCCGCATGGCCCTCCCGGCCCGCCAGGTGCGTCCCGAGGAGCTGGCCGAGGTCCGCATCCCAATTCCGGACCGCACGGGGGTGCTGGCCGAGATCGTGACCATCGCGGCGCGTCTCGGCGTCGGCATCGCCGACATCGAGATCGCCCACTCGACGGAGGGTCCGCAGGGCATCCTGATCCTCCTGGTCGACGCCGAGCAGGCCTCGACGTTGGCCGACGCGCTCGACCCCGGCGGCTATCGCCCTTCGGTGCACCCGCTGCGATGAGCGACACCTTCGAGGTCACGCCGCTGCTGCGACCGCCCGACGCGACCATCTCGGTCCCCGGGTCCAAGAGCATCACCAACCGGGCGTTGCTCGCCGCGGCGCTCGCCGTCGGCGAGAGCCGGCTCACCGACTTGCTTCGCGCCGACGACACCGAGGCGATGATCGAGGCGGTTCGGGCCTTGGGAGCGTCGGTCACCTTCGACGACACCGGCACCGACGCGAGGGTCACCGGCATCGGTGGGTCCGAACGGCGGGGCGAGGTCGTCATCGATGCCCGACTCAGCGGCACGACGTCGCGCTTCCTCCTGCCGACCCTGGCCATCGGACCAGGTCCGACGACCCTCGACGGATCGGCACCTCTGCGTGCCCGGCCGATGGGTGACGGAATCGCCGCCGTTCGCGCCCTCGGCGCGGAGGTCGCCGAGCTGGGCGAGCCCGGTCGTCTGCCGGTCGTCGTACGGGGCGGTGCCCGCCACGGATCGAGCGTACGAGTCCGTGGCGACGTCTCGAGCCAGTTCCTCTCCGGTCTGCTCCTGGCGGGTCCGTGCCTTCCCGGTGGCCTGCGCGTCGGCATCGAGGGCTCGCTCGTGTCGCGCTCCTATGTCCTGTTGACGATCGGGGTGATGGAAGCGTTCGGCGCCGAGGTCGTCGAGCGGGTCGGTGACAGCTATGAGATCGCCGGTGACGGCTACGTCGGATCCGAGCTCGCCATCGAGCCGGACGCGAGCGCCGCGTCGTACTTCCTCGCCGCGGCGGCGATCACCGGTGGTCGGGTGCGCATCGAGGGCCTCGGGTCGGGTTCGGCCCAGGGTGATGTCCACTTCGCTGACGCACTCGAGGCCATGGGTGCCGAGGTCACCCGCGAGCGACACGCCATCGAGGTCCGGGGCACCGGCGTGCTCCGCGGCATCGACCTGGACTTCGGCGAGATCTCCGACACCGCCCAGACGATCGCCGCGGTGGCGGTGTTCGCCGATGCACCCACCACCATCCGGGGGATCGGCTTCATTCGCGCCAAGGAGACCGACCGGGTCCGGGCAGTGGTCACCGAGCTGCGTCGTTGCGGGATCCAGGCCGAGGAGATCGACGACGGCTTCGTTATCCACCCGGGCGAACCCCAACCCGCGGTCATCGAGACCTACGACGATCACCGCATGGCGATGAGCTTCGCCCTGCTGGGTCTTCGCGCCCCGGGCATCGAGATCGCCGACCCCGGGTGCGTCGCCAAGACGTTCCCGAACTACTTTGCGACGTTGGAGACCCTGCGGGGTCCCGAGGGGTAGAGGCTGGTGCGGACCTGCCCGCACCGACGACCGACCCCAGCTGATCTGTGCACACCGACGCGACGGAGACCTCGTGAGCCACAACGACACCGACCAGGAAGACCTCGAACCGGCTCCCGTCCGGGTCATCGCCATCGACGGCCCGGCGGGGTCGGGCAAGTCGACCGTGGCCAAGGCGCTGTCGGCCCGCCTCGGATTGCCCTACCTCGACACCGGCGCGATGTACCGCTCCGTGGCGTTCGCCGCCATCCGGCGGGGCGTCGATCCGTCCGACTCGGACCCCGTGGCCCGACTGGCGCGGGAGTTCGACCTCGAGATGGATCCCAGCGGAACCGTGGTCGTCGACGGCGTGGACGCCACCATCGAGATCCGTGGCCCAGAGGTCACCCGTGCGGTCAGCATCGTGGCGGCCAACCCGGGTGTGCGCGAGGAGATGCGGGACCGCCAACGATCGTGGGCGGCGAAGAAGGGCGGCGGGATCATGGAGGGTCGCGACATCGGCACCGTGGTGTTCCCCGATGCTGAGCTCAAGGTGTACCTCGACGCCAGCCCCGACACCCGCGCCGCACGGCGGTCGAAGGAGGTGAGCGATCTCTCCTACGAGACCGTCGCCGCCGACCTCGCCCACCGCGACGCCCTCGACCAAGGTCGCGAGCACGATCCGCTCTGCGAAGCCGACGACGCCTTCGTCATCGACACGACCGATCTCACCGTCGACGACATCGTCGGCGTCGTGATGGGCCAGCTGGGTGACTGACGAGCTCCACATCCCGGAGGGTCACGAACGTGGCGAGGCGATGTCGCGCCCCCAGAAGGGGTTCTACTGGTTCATGCGCGGTGTCGTGATCGCCGTGGCCAAGGGCTACTTCCGCGCTGACGTGTACGGCTCGGCGAACATCCCCGCGGCGGGCGCGTGCGTCTTGTCCCCGTCGCACCGGTCGAACCTCGACACACCTCTGCTGGCCATGGTCACCAAGCGGCGGATCAGGTACATGGGCAAGGAATCGCTGTGGAAGTCCAGGTTCGGGGGCTGGTTCCTCACCACCCTCGGTGGCTTCCCCGTCTCCCGAGGCGCCGCGGACCGCGAGGCCATGCGCGCCGCGCAGGCCGTGCTCGAACGGGGGGAGCCCCTCGTCATGTTCCCCGAAGGCACTCGGCAGGTCGGCGCCGTCGTCGAGTCGGAGAACATGAAGGACGGCCCCGCGTTCCTGGCCTGCCGAACCGGGGCTCCGATCGTCCCGATGGGCATGGCGGGCACCGAAGGCGCCATGCCCAAGGGCGCCAAGGTGGTGCGTCCCGTGAAGATCGTGGTCGTCATCCGCCCGCCGATCTACCCGCCGCCGCGCACCGAGAGCGGACGAGTGCCCCGCAGGGCGATTCGCGAGCTCACCGAGCAGCTCCGCCAGGAGATCCAGATCGCCTTCGACGAAGCCCGCGAGATCGCGGGTCACCCCGACGGGTACTGAGGGTTTCGGGTTCACTCGCCAGGGCTCGACCGGTTCCCGCGGGATGAACTCACCTGCGGGTGAGCCCGAAACCTCTAGAGCGAGCTGAGGGTGGTGCTGGCGCTGACCGCTCGGTCGTTGACCGCGGGGCGGTTGGCGACGTCGCCGCCCACGGCGAGGGTGGCGAACAGGTCGATGGCCGCCAGCAGGTCGCGCAGGTTCCGCGGCGGCGGGAAGTACTCGTCCTCGTCGGTGAAGCGGACCTCCTCGATGCCCTTCGTCGGGTCGAGTCGGGCGAGCACGGCGGCGACGACCTCGTCGGGGGCCGACGCGCCGGCGGTGACACCGACGACGCCGCTGAGGTCGTCGGGAAGCTCGTCAGGTCCGTTGATGCGGTACACCCGGTCGCAGCCAGCGGCGCGCGCCAGGCTCTCGAGCGCGCGGGTGTTCGACGAGTTGGCCGAGCCGATCACGATGATGGCGTCCGAGCGTGGGGCGATCTCGAGGAGTGCCGACTGCCGGTTGGTGGTGGCGAAGCACAGGTCGGACCGGCCCGGCATCCACAGCTCGGGGAACCGGTCCTTGGTGGCGTCGGCGACCGATGACCAGTCGCGGTGGCTGAGCGTGGTCTGGGCCAGCAGGGCGACGGGTTCGTCGAACTGGGGGAGGGCGTCGACCTCGCCGATGGTCTCGACCCGGTGGATGGCATCGGGGGCGACGGCCATGGTGCCGACGGCTTCCTCGTGGCCCTCGTGTCCGATGTAGACGATCTGATAGCCCTTGCCGGCGCGGACCTTGACCTCGTGGTGCACCTTGGTGACCAGCGGGCACACGGCGTCGACGACGTAGCCCCCGGACTCTCGTGCTGCGGCGACGACCTCGGGGGCCGAGCCGTGCGCCGACAACATGATGGGGCTGCCGCCAGGCACCTCGGCGATGTCGTCGACGAACACGACGCCGAGGTCCTCGAAGCGCTGCACCACGGACTGGTTGTGCACGATCTCGTGGTAGCAGTACACGGGCGGCTCGAAGGCACGGACCATCCAGGCCAGCGCCTTGATGGCCATCTCGACCCCGGCGCAGAAGCCGCGCGGCGCAGCCAGCAGCACCTGGTCGACCCCCGTGATGGGGCTCTGATCGGTGACGGTCACAGCCCTGACCTTACCGGCGAGGCGGTCGTGACCCGGTCACGGTCGGCGGCCGATCAAGGGCTGAGTCCGCTGAGCCGGTACCGTGGACCCCTCATGTCTGCGCCCAGAGTGCTGTCGATCGTGTCGGATTCTCCGGCCGCCCTCGCTGGGTTGCTCCCCGGCGACGAGATCGTCGCGCTCAACGGCGAGGCGCCCCGCGACATCATCCGCTACCAGCTGCTCACCGACGAGCCCGAGCTGTCGGTCGTCGTCGATCGTGGTGGCCTGCTGCTCGAGCTCGACATCGAGAAGGGTGTCGGCGAGCCGCTGGGTGCCGAGGTGCACTCGGCGCTGTTCGACCAGCTCCGCACGTGCGACAACCACTGCGAGTTCTGCTTCATCTACCAGCTGCCTCCGGGACTGCGCAAGAGCCTCTACCTGAAGGACGACGACTACCGGCTGTCGTTCCTCTACGGGAACTTCACCACGCTCACCCGATTCACCGAGCTCGACCTCGAACGGGTCATCACCGAACGGCTGTCGCCGCTCAACGTGAGCATCCACGCCACCGACCCGGACGTGCGCAACCTGATGTTGCGCAACCGGCGGGGCGGGCCCAGCCTGCGCTGGCTCCGTGCCCTGCTCGACCACGACATCGAGATCCACGGCCAGCTCGTGGTGTGCCCCGACCGCAACGACGGGGCACGGCTCGAGGACACGTTTGCCGGGATCCTCGAACGGTTCCCCGACCTGGCGTCGGTCTGCGTCGTGCCGCTCGGCGTGTCCCGGTACAACACCGAAGATGCCATGCGTCCCCACACCCAAGACGAAGCGGCCTTCGTCGTCGACCTGGTGGAGGAGTGGCAGGAGATCTTCCGGTCCACGATCGGCCACCGCCTCGTCTACGCCTCCGACGAGTACTACCTGCTGGCGGACCGCCCGTTCCCCGCTCCGGAGGTCTACGGCGAGTTCCCGATGCACGAGGACGGCGTCGGCATGGCCCGCAGCTTCGAGCTCGAGTTCACCGGGCAGACATCTGAGGGCCTCGGCGCTCGCCCCGGGTTCTTCGCCTGGGTCGACGGCGCCCCCGCCGACGGCTACCGGGCCCCGCGGGTAGCGGTCGAGACGGCCACCGCCGCGATCTCCGCCGGCGGCTGCGGCAGCGAGGCGCAAGGCAGTGGCGGCGGCAGTCCGGTCGTCCTCCGTCCCAGCGCCCACGCACCGGTCGGCATCCTCACCGGGCCCTACGGTGCCCGCGTCCTGGGGCCGCTCGTCGCCGAGCTTGGCCGCGACGATGTCCGGATCATCGAGGTCGCCAACGAGTTCTTCGGCGGGAACACCGGCGTCGCCGGCCTCATGGTCGGCGCCGACCTTGCCCGGGTGCTCGCCGAGCAGCCCGAGGGTCACCGCTACCTCCTGCCCGATGTCTGCCTCTCCCAGGGCCGCTTCCTCGACGGCACCAGTCCCGACGAGCTCCCTCGACCGGTCGAGATCATCCCCACCGACGGCATCGCGCTGCGGTCTGCTCTCCAACGCACGAAAGTCGCCGCATGACCACCATCATTCCCACACCCCTCGCTCGTCCCACGGTCGCGGTCGTGGGTCGCCCCAACGTGGGCAAGTCCACCCTGTTCAACCGCATCGTCGGACGCCGGCTCGCCATCGTCGAGGAACGGCCCGGCGTCACGCGCGACCGCAAGGAGGTCGAGGCCGACTGGCTCGGCCGCCAGTTCACCCTCATCGACACCGGTGGCTGGATGCCGGGCGGCTCCGAGCTCGACGAGAAGGTCAGCCGCCAGAGCGAGAAGGCCATGGAAGAGGCCAGCGTCGTGTTGTTCGTCGTTGACGCCAACGCCGGGGTGATGGACGAGGAGCGTCAGATCGCGCGGCGCCTCCAGAAGATCGACACCCCGGTCATCGTCGTGGTCAACAAGGTCGACGACACCAACCGCGAGAACTCGATCTGGGACTTCATGGAGCTGGGTCTGGGCACGCCGGTTGCCGTGAGCGCGCTGCACGGGCGGGGCACCGGTGACCTGCTCGACGACATCATCGCTCACTTCCCCGAACCTGACGATGACGTCGAAGTGGAGCCGGAGGCCGATCCCGACAAGATCTTCGCCATCGCCATCGTGGGTCGCCCCAACGTGGGCAAGTCCACCCTGTTCAACCGCCTGACGGGCGACGAGCGAGCCGTGGTGCACGACATGGCCGGCACCACCCGTGACTCCATCGACACCATCGTCGAGACCGACGACGGCCCGGTGCGCTTCGTCGACACCGCCGGCATGCGGCGCAAGACCAAGGTCGATTCGGGCACCGAGTACTACTCGGTCGTCCGGGCCCTGCAGTCCATCGACAGCGCCGACGTCGCGCTGCTCGTGATCGACGCCACCGAGGGCGTCACCCATCAGGACCAGCGACTCGCCGAGCGCGTCGACGCCAGCGGCTGCCCCATCGTCGTGGTGCTCAACAAGTGGGAGCTGCTCTCGGCCGAGGAGCGCGCCGAAGTGACCTTCCAGGTCGAGCGTCAGCTCTACTTCGTGGGCGACTCGCCGGTCATCAAGATCAGCGCGCTCAGCGGCAAGGGCGTCAACAAGTTGCTACCCACCCTCGAAGGCACCATCGACGACTACTCCAAGCGGGTGCCCACCCGTCAGGTCAACGACGTCTTGAAGCTGGCCCAGGCATCGCAGCCCGCACCCCACGGCGGTCGGATCCTCTACGCCACGCAGGGCGCCACCGATCCGCCCACCTTCACGTTGTTCGTCAACCGCGAGCTCCCACACACCTACCTGCGCTACATCGAGCGCCGCATCCGCGAGGACCTCGATTTCGGCAGCACTCCCATCAAGCTCCGGGTGCGCAAGCGAAGCTGAACCGGAAGCCCCGGAGTGGGCACGAGAGGCTCGTGGGGGGTCAAGTCCCTCCTCCGACACCACCAGCCAGCACACGTGCTGGCTGCGCTTCTACCAGCACTTTTT
>CAZALT010000028.1:0-28379 GCA_964485515.1 uncultured Rhabdothermincola sp.
CCGCTCGACCACCTCGTCGGGCACGTTGCGCAGGTAGAGCGTCTTCATGTCGCACAAGGCTAGCGAGGTGCTGGCAGATCTGTCGCGGTGGTCGGAGGTCATCGTTCGGGCTCCTCGATGATCAGGTGATCGGCGGTTCCGGGCACCGCGGTGCGGGCGACGGGCCGCCCGTCGCGGATGCCGGTGTCCTGCACCTCGGCGCTGGGGAGCGGTGCATCGGACTCGGCCCACCCCGCGAACGTGAACGTCTCGCCGGTGGACGGCCGGTAGAGCGCCGGCGTCGCCCGGCCGTCGCCGTCCCAGTCGCCCAGCACGAGCTGGTCACCCGGTTGGCCGAAGGCGTAGCGGCGCACACCTTCGGGCCACCACACCGTGGCCCGGGCGGAGACCGGATCCCACGAGACCATCCGGGTGCACCGCTCGGCCCGCAAGTCGGCGTGCAGGTGCCGGACCTCCGAGGATGCCTCGCCGGGTGCCGGGCCGGCCCCTTCGTTGGCGCCGCCGCCTTCATCGTCATCGGGGACGCACCGGGGGAGTGGCTCCGGTGTGGCCGGCAGCGTGGTGCTGCCCGAGGCGTCGTTCGCCTCGGCGCCGTCGGAGGCATCCGGTTCGGGCTCGTCGCGGTCGGCCGGTTGGTGGCGTGCATCGTCCTGGTCACGAGCACCCGTCGGCTCGACACCTGGGTCGTGGGCTGGGCTGGGCGAAGCGGCCAGCGTCGGTCGGGGACCTCGAACAGCGTCGGAGACCCAGGCCAGCAGCACGATCGCACCGACCGCGCCGAGGGCCACCCCCGCCAGCGTCAAGCCGATCCGACCTCGGGTGGCCGGGACCCCCGATCGTCGCGGGGTCGAAGGGGTGCGGGGGAGAGCGGTGTGCCGAGCACACGTCGGCCGCCACACCACCGTCGGGTCGCCGCCCCGGAGCCGGTCGCCCGTGTCCCTCCTGTCGCCAGGTTCGCCGATGCCGGCGCCGGCCATCAGCTTCGGCACCGCCGCGAGCGTCGTCGCGGCTTCGGCGCCCAGGCCGACCCCGTGCCGCCCTGCTGTCACAGATGGAGGCTGTGCTGTGGTAGCGGGAGCCCGCGCGGTCTTCGACGACGCTCGGTCGAGTCCGTCGATGAGCTGGGTCAACGTCGGGCGATCGCCGGGGTCGACCGCGAGCGAGGCATCCAGGATCTGGCGGAGATCGGCGGGCAGTTCGCCGATGGTCGACGGCGGTGGGTCCTCGCCCCCGCCGACGCACGCGAGGAGGGTGGCGGCGAGCGACCAGACATCGGAGGCGGCGGTCCGATCGCCTCGTTCCAGCACCTCCGGGGCGGCGAAGCGGGTCGTCGCTCGGATCGAGCGTGAGCCGGTCGGGGCGTACTCCGAATCGACCGCGGCGTCGAGGTCGACCAGAACCGCCTGGCCTGTGGACCGGATCAACACATTTGCCGGCTTCACGTCTCCGTGGATGATCCCCGCGTCGTGCAATGCCTCCAGGCCCCGAGCGACATCAGCGCCCACGCCGGCCAGTCGTTCCGGCTCGATCGGCGTGGTGGCGGAGAGCTCCGAGAGCGACGGACCGTCGATCAGCTCGATGGCCACCGCGACGGCGGGATCGGTGTCGCTCATCCGGACCAGCTCGATGAGCCGGGCGACGTTGGGGTGTCGGAGGCGACCGAGCAGCCCCGCCTCGCGCTCGAGGGCCGCCGATGCCGCCTCGGTGTCGTGGCGCGGGCACTTCAGCGCCACGGTCTCTCCGCCGGGGAGGCGACGGGCCCGGTGGACCACGGCGTTCGTGCCCTCGCCGAGCACCTCGTCCAGCACGAAGTCGAGCAGCGTCCTCACGGCGACGCGACCTGGACGAGCTCGGCGGTGCCATCGACGACCAGATAGGCCCTGCCCGGGATTCCGAGCGCGTCCCGTCGGCGGGGCAGACGGACGCCGAACAGGTCGCCGTCGAGGTCGACATCCGGGCGGAGCACGAGGCCGACCCCGGACTCCCGGATCGCGCTGATCCAATCGCCGAAGTGGGAGCGCAGGCGTTCCGGGCGTCCGGCAGCGACGACGTGGAGCCCGGGCCGAGCCGTGCGCACCAGGGTGTCGAGGACGCCTCCCGTGTCGGTCACGCGGTCCGCGTCGTCGATGAGCACGAGCAGCGGTCGGTCGGCTCCACCCAGCACATCTGTCAGCAACGCCGAGGTGTCGAGCGTCCGCCCGTCGGTTCGGAGCGTCTCGACCCCCGCCATCTGCGCCGCCCACGCGATCGTGTCGAGGGCAGTGGTCCGCCCGCTCCTCGGGGGACCGCTCACCAGCGCATGCTCTCCGGGGTGCAAGACGATGCCGCAAGGAGCCAGGTGGGTGTCGCCGAGCGCGATCGGCAGCATCCACGGGGCGCGCCCGTCGACGGTGGCGACCGGACCGAGGTCGTGACGGGCGACCTGGGAGGTGAGGGTGCGGATCGGGTCCGGTGGCCTCGCCGGGTGGATACCCGCGGCCAGCTCGTCGAGGAGCGCTGGGTCAGGTGTCGCCACCTGGATGGCCGTGCCCTCTGCGGTCAAGCCCCGGCCTGGGGGGACCGCCGTCGCGGCGGTCTGGCGGGCGCCGCTCGGCGTCGGTCCCGAGAGCCCGAGGGTGGCGTAGTCGAACCGGTCGGGGAGGGCGAGCACGAGGCGTTGCCGCGTGGTGGACACGATGCTCGACGGGAGGCCGCTCACGCGCGAGCTGGCGGCCACCAGGTGGATGCCCAGCGCCGGTCCGTCCCGGTGGATCCTTCCGATCGCATCGCAGAACCGCAGCCCCTCGACATCGTCGTGCCGGCCGAGGACGCCGGGCAGGTCGTCGATGACGAGCAGGATCGGGAACCGGTCGGGGCTCGCCGTGGTCCGCCGGGACGCGATCGCGTCCAGGAGGTGGCGACTCAACCGGCGTTGGCGGGTGAGCTCATCGGCCGGAACCACCGCGCCGCACTGCCCAAGGTGTTCGAGCTCGCTGAGCGACCCGTCGTGGTCGATGGCGTACAGGTGCACGTCGGGCTGGGCGGCGACCACCGCGAGCGCGGCGGTTCGCAGCACGGTCGTGGTGCCCGATCCGGGCATGCCGATCGTCAGCAGCGTCCCGCCGGTGGGGCTCCAGTGCCAGGGTTCCTGACGCTGTTGGGCGGGGAGGTCGACGAGACCGACAGCGACGTCGCCCAGGGCCTCGGCCACCGACCCTCGTCGAGGTGTCGGGGCGCCGCATGGGGGAGCGATCGAGTCGAGCAGCACCTTCGATGGGAGAGGGGGCAGGTACACCGGCGCAGGGGTGGGTCGCCCCACGTTGTCCCATGCCGTGGAGATCTCGGACACCAGGCCCGCCAGCGCCTCGGGTGGGAGGTGCGCGAAACGGGCCGTGCGCACCTCGTTCGGACCGAACCGGACACAGGCCTGGCCTGGATGGTCGCGGTCGATGGTGGCGGCGTCGGGCTGTCCGACGATGTCGGTCGAGTCGTGTGCATCGGCGACGCGGAGCGCGATGCGGATGTCGGTGTTGGCCCGGATCCTGTCATTGATCACGCCGCTGGGACGCTGGGTGGCCAGCACGAGGTGGACGCCGAGGCTGCGCCCTCGTTGCGCGACGTCGATGAGGCGGTCGACGAAGTCGGGGGCGTCGGCGGCCAGCGTGGCGAACTCGTCCACGATCACCACGAGGGCGGGGAACACCTCGATGCCCTCTCGGGCCGCCATGCCCGCCGCCCGGAGGGCGGCCAGGTCGCTGACCCCGGCATCGCGCAACAGGTGCTCGCGGCGACGGATCTCGGCATCGATGGCCGTGAGGGCGCGCTCGGCCAGCCCGCCGTCGAGATCGGTGACGAGGCCGACGACGTGCGGGAGTCGATGGCAGGCGTCGAACGCGCTGCCGCCCTTGAAGTCGAAGAGCAGGAAGGCACACCGATCGGGCGGGTGTCGTACGGCGAGCGCGACGATCAGCGTGCGCAGGAGCTCGCTCTTGCCCGATCCGGTTGTGCCACCGACCAGGGCATGCGGACCGTCGTCGATCAGGTCGATCCGGAGGTTCCGGCCGTCGTCGATCCGTCCCACGATGGCGTCGAGGTTCGTCGTGGTCTCCTCCCAACGGGAGGTGATCTGCTCGCAGCGCGCCGCCATGCTGCCCTCGGATCCAGATCCAGATCCGGGTTCAGATCCGGATCCAGATCCAGATCCAGATCCGGGTTCGAGCTCGAGGAGCTCGAGGAGGGCGACCGGAGGGAGGTCACCCGTGTGCGGGTCATCGAGGTCGAGGTCGATGAGGCCGGCGAGCGATGCGGTCACCTCGATCGCCTGGTCGAGCGAGCAGGCCGCGACGAGCACGTCGTCGACGGTCTCGCGGGTGTCCGGTCGGGACACCCGCGCCGCTCCGGTCTCGTCGAGCTCGACGAGGATCGAGCTGTCGTTCGGTGCCTCGTCGAGCGTGGTGCACATGACGACGGCGGCGACGTCGGGCCGAGCGTTCACGGTCCGCCGTAGGGGTGCGCGCTGTTGGAGCTCGGTCGCATCGGTGATCACGAGCCAGCGGGTCGCCTCGGTCGCGATTGTCCCGGGTCGTTCGGACTCGTCGCCGGGGTCGGGGAGGTCGCCGACGGCGCGCAGGTGCGGGAGTCCCTCGACCCATCGCCACGCCGGCCGGTGCGTTGGGTCGACCACGAGGCGCACATCGGCAGGACCGTGGAGGATGATCGTCCGCAGCGCGAGTTGGCGCACCACGGCCTCGGTCCGGCTCGGTGGACCGATGACCGACACGATGTCGCCGGAGCCGAGCTGCACGGTGAACGGCACGTCGGGCAGCGGACCGAGCTCGGCCAGGAGCATCGTCGTCGGCTCGGGGACGTGACGAGGGTCGGCCGGGGACCCCGAGCGGACGAGCGGGGCCCACTTCCGGTCGGCGAGACCCAACGTGAGGCTGAGGTAGTCGCCGTGGCCGATCCGGCGCTCCCAGAGCTGGGGTGCCGTCGAGCGGGCACGATCGAACAGCGCGGCGAGGCTGGGTTCGCCAGACCGAACCTGGGTGAGCGCGAGTTGGTGCTGGAGTCGGACGGCCCGGCCGAACCGGCTGATCTCGTCGTCGTAGGCGGCTTGACGGCGGCGCCGGCCCGATCGGCCTCGCACGCGCTGCTCGAACCAGTTGGCGATGAGCATCGCGGGGCTGAGGAGGCTGAAGAGCGCCATCACCGGGGACAACGTGACGGCGAGCACCAGTCCGATGACCAACGGTGCGGAGAACATGGCCCAGCCGAACGGAGGCCGGACCGACGATGCATCGGGGGTCGGGGGGATCTCCAGGGGTTCGGGCGAGGGTGGTGGTGCGAGTCGAGGAGGACGGTTGAAGGGACGGGGTGGCACATCGGAGGGTCGGTCGGTGTCTCCTCGGCTGGTGTCTCCTCGGCTCAACTCGGATCGAACTCGGATGGACACGGCGACCGTGCCGAAGCGGGCGACCTGGCCGACGGGCAGGGCGGCGCTCGGCGCGAGGGGCGCACCCTCGACCGTGGTTCCGTTGGTCGAGGACTGATCCCGGATGCTCACCTGGCCGTCGACGCCGACATCGACGACGGCGTGGTGGCGTGAGACGGACGGGTCGACGAGGCAGAGGTCGGCATCGTCGGCCCGGCCGATGGTGAAACGGCCGGGCCGAAGGGGAAACGACGCGCCCGCGCTCGTTCCGGTGAGGATGTCCAAGGCGAGGCGGCCATCGGTGGACGTGGTGGCCGACCACGCTGCGGTCTCACCCCGATCGTGCGCCAGGACGTCGGTGGGCTCGGCGTGATCGGTGACGGCGCGGTGGATGCGTTCGAGGAGCTGGTCCCGTCCGCTCGCGGATGCCGCGGGCGTCGGGACCAGGCTTCGGGTCGACGGCCGTCGACGAGGTGGGGGCATCGGTCGGTGGGTCCTGGGGGCTCAGGTGTGGTCTGTCGGGCCGGGAGGTGCGTTGCGGCGGTCAGGCATCGATGCCGTTGAGCACGAGGTTGGTCCGACGGCGGTTGTCGTCGATGTAGCGGGCCTGTTGCTGGAGGGCCTGGACGAGCTGTCGGAGGTTCTTGACGAACACCCCGTCCCACTCGCCACGGAACTGATCGGCGAGCCGTCCCTGCCAGTGCACCGAGCCGGGAGCGCCGGCCGAGCCCACCAGGGTCGAGATCTGGGCGATGAGCTGCTCGACCTCGGTGGCCTTGGCGTCGAACGTGCGCTGGAGGTCGGCCATCTGGCTGAGGTTGAGACCGATGGTGTCGCTGGACATGGAGGACTCCTTCTGGATGTCGGGCCGATGGATCGGACCATCGGGGCGGTTGACAGCAAGGTAAATCAAGATAACATGAAAAGCAATGAAACGGATGAAAGACTTCCACTGTGAGGGCCGCGGCCAGGTCAGTCGGGATGGGACAGGGAGAGCTCATGGGTGAGGTCGTCCAGATCCACCTCGGTCGAGCCCTCCGGCTGTCCGAGACCTGCTTCACCTCGGCGATCGAGATCCGCCGCGAGACCGAACTGCTGCTCGCGAGCCTGCGTGAGGCCGGCGAGGACAGCCACCTCCTCGGCCCGGCGCTCGAGGCGTCGGTGTGGGTGATGTCGGGCACCCGCCGGGTCGCGGCGGTGATCGAAGCGGTCGTGTCGTGGACCGAGCGCGAGCCCGGCACCTGCCCGCTGTGGATCTCGCCGGTCGCGCTCGTCGACGACCCCCATGCGGCGGGCTCGGCCGCGACGGACGCGCTCGCCGCCCTCCGCGCGGGAGATCTTGCCGGCTTTGCCCGCATGGCGAGGGACTGGGCGGGCAACGCCGACTTCTCGGCCGCGCTCGGGGCGCGGCTCGGCGCCGACGACATCGTGCCGTGGCTGGCGATGGCCTCCGACCCAGGCGCCGACGTGGCGTCGGTCGACGGTGGACCGCTCTCGGTGGTCGATCTCGTCGGGCTCCTGGCGGACTCGCTCGCGGCCGCCAGCTCGGCTGGGCGTCTGCGACTCAGTCTGCCCGACCTCCTCGACGCGGGCGCCGAGCAAGGGCTCACGCCGGCTGGTGCTGCCGTGCTGTTCGCGGCGCCGGGCGACGACGATCGAACCTGGTCACGGGACTGGCTGGTCGATGCGGCGGCGTTGATCGTCGTGCCCCTCACGAACCAGGTGCGCGACGGCGACACCCGACTGGTCGGGCGGGAGTGGGGCAGAGGTGGACAGCTGATGGACCTTCGGGTCCCGATCTTCGAGGCCTTGGTGCGCGACCCGGCGAGCGCTCGTGCCGCGCTCGCCTCCGTGGACCTGCGTCTCCTCGTCGGCACCTCGGCCAACTTCCTCGACGCCGGGGCTTCGATCACCGCCGCGCTGCGCGTGGCGGCGCGGCCGGGCGAGCTCGACGCTGCTGGCGCGGGGATCGTGATGGAGCGCCTCGTCGCCGCGGTGTCGGAGGACGACCCGCCGCCACTTCTACTGGCGGAACGCCTCGGTGAGATCGCGTGGCCCTGGATCGGGTCCTTTCGGATCGATCAGGCCGACGATCGGCCGGGTGGCGTGCCCAGCCTCCTCCCCGGTCCGTCCGAGGCTGACCTCCGGCGCTACGTGCAAGTCGCCGGCTCGAACGCGAAGGCGACCACCGACCTGGTCGGTGCGCTCGATGTCTGGGTCGCCTACCAGCTCGCGGCATCGGGCCCAGGCCGGGTGAGCCCGGAGGTGCTCCACGACCTCGGCGCCGTGGCCCGCTTCGTCTCCGAGGTCCGCCGCGATGCTGCTCGATCCGACGCGGTCGAAGCCGATGACGATCGCTCCGCCAGCCAAGGACTCCTCGAGCTGGCGGGCAACGGGATCGGCGCTCTGGTCGGCAAGTGGTGGGGAGATGCCGTCGACTTCACGATCTCGAACCTCATCGTCCCAAGAGTCGTCGGCCCCGCCGTGGTTGCCGACCTGGATGCCGAGATCGAGCACCTCGTGACGGTGCCCGAGTGGGTGGCTCGCGATCAGGAGGTCCTCGAATGGCAGCTGCTGGCCCACGTCTGGCGACGACGGGCGGAAAGCCGGCTGTTCGATGCGCTGCCGTCTCCTCCCGAAAGCATCCTCGACCCGGCCGGCCAACTCCGGCCGTTGATCGACTTGGACGGGGCCGCCCTCGATGAGTACGAGCAGTGGCATGACCGCGTGGCCGACGCCACCGGCGTCGACAACATCGGTGCCGCGTTCGGGCGCGATGGCGCGCCCTCCGACGGCGGGGGGTGATCCAGACATGCGTGGGTCCATCGATGCACCGGGCGACCCGTCTGCTGGGTCGGCTGCGTCGGCCGGCGTGGCCGGGTCGGCGCAACTCGCGGAGCTCGCGCAGCGGGTCCGCTCCTTCGCCGACCGGACGCGGGGCGAGATCTACCTCGTCGGGGAGCTCGCAGGACCCGAAACCTGGAAGGGGCGGGTGGCCGACGTCTTCTGGGAGGAGCTGTTCGACCGAGCGAGGTCTCTCGGTCGGATGGGCGACGAGCTCGAGTTGGTCGCCCGGAGGTTGGAGCTTCGAGCGAACGACCTCGACATGCTCACCCGGCCGCCGTCGACGGGCGAGGGAGCGATCCCTGGGTGATGCGGTCTTCGCCCGCTCCGATTCGGGATTCAGGGCTCTGCGTGACGAGGGGTAGCCTCAGCGGGTGAGCGTCACGCCTGTCCGCATCGGTCTCCTGGGTCTCGGCACCGTCGGTGCCGCGCTGGTCGAACTGCTCCGCGAGCAGTCCGAAGCGATCACGTCCCGCACCGGCCTGTCCTTCGAGATCGCGGCTGTCGCCGTGCGCGACGCATCGAAGCCCCGCCAGGTCCAGCTCGATCCTTCGATCGTCACCACCGATGCTGAGGCACTCGTGCAGTCGCCCGACGTCGACGTCGTCGTCGAGGTCATGGGTGGGGTCGAGCCGGCCCGGTCCCTGCTCCTCGATGCCATCAAGGCGGGCAAGCCGGTCGTCACGGCCAACAAAGAGCTCATCGCCAAGGACGGCTTCGAGCTCTACGCCGCGGCCGAGGCCGCCGGTGTCGACGTGCTCTTCGAAGCCGCGGTCGCCGGAGGCATCCCCATCGTGCGTCCGCTGCGCGAGTCGCTGCTCGGCGAGCCCGTCGACCGGGTGCTCGGCATCGTCAACGGCACGACCAACTACATCCTCACGCAGATGACCGAGTCGGGTGCCGACTACGCCGACGCCCTCGCCGAGGCGCAGGCGCTCGGCTACGCCGAGGCCGACCCGACCGCCGATGTCGAGGGCTACGACGCCGGCGCCAAGATCGCCATCGTCGCCGCCATCGCCTTCGGGGCACGGGTGTCGGCCGACGACGTGTTCCACGCCGGCATCTCCGACGTCACGGCCGCCGACATCGCCTTCGCGTCCCGCAAGGGCTACGTCGTCAAGCTCCTCGCCATCGCCGAGCGCGTCGGGGGCACCGGCGACGAGCCGGTCGAGATCGGCCTCCGCGTCCACCCGGCTCTGGTTCCGGTGACCCATCCCCTGGCGGCCGTGCGCGACTCGTTCAACGCCGTGTTCGTCCAGGGCGGCGCGGTTGGCGACCTCATGTTCTACGGCCGGGGGGCCGGTGGCGGCCCCACCGCCAGCGCCGTCCTCGGCGACCTCATCGACGCCTCCCTCAACCTGCGCAAGGGCACCCACGCCAGCATCGGCCAGCTCCGGCCGGTGCAGGTCCGCCCCATTGACGAGCTGCGCTCCGCCTACTTCATCGATGTCGAGGTCGTCGACGAGCCGGGTGTGCTCGCCACGATCGCCGCCACCTTCGGCTCGAACGACGTGTCGATCTCGTCGATGGAGCAAGAGATCGATTCCGAGTCGGCTGGCGCCCGCCTGCTGTTCATCACCCACACCGCCCGCGAAGCCGATGTCCAGACCACGGTGCGCGAGCTGCGTGGCCTCGACGTGGTCCGCAAGGTCGGCAGCGTGCTCCGAGTGCTCTCGGGAGCCGAGTCGTGAAGTACGTCAGCACCCGCGGTTCCGCTCCGGTCCTCGAGTTCGCCGACGTGCTCCTCGCCGGCCTCGCCCGCGACGGTGGCCTCTACGTCCCCGAGGCGTGGCCCTCGTTGTCGGCCGACGTGCTCGCCGCGGCGACCGAGGCGTCGTATGCCGACACCGCAGTCGAGGTCATGTGGCCCTACGTCGAAGGGTCGATCGATCGCGACGACTTCGCTCGCCTCGTCGCCGAGTCCTACGCCACGTTCGACGATCCCGACGTCACCCCGCTGAGCGACCTCGGCGACGGGACCTGGCTGCTCGAGCTGTTCCACGGCCCGACGCTCGCCTTCAAGGACGTGGCGCTGCAGCTCGTCGGCCGCCTCTTCGACCACGAGCTCACCCGCCGCTCGCAGAAGGTCACCATCGTCGGTGCCACCTCTGGCGACACCGGCTCCGCGGCCATCGAGGCCTGTCGCGACCGCGATGCAATCGAGATCTTCATCATGCACCCGGCGGGTCGCACCTCCGAGGTGCAGCGACGGCAGATGACCACCGTGCTGTCGGCCAACGTGCACAACATCGCGCTCGAAGGCACGTTCGACGACTGCCAGGACGTGGTGAAGGCGCTGTTCGCCGACGAGTCGTTCCGGGACCGCAACCAGCTTTCGGCCGTGAACTCCATCAACTGGGCCCGGGTCATGGCGCAGATCGTCTACTACGTCGTGTCCGCGGCCCGGGTCCCTCGGCTCGATGGTCGACGCGATCCATCTCGCCCGGTGTCCTTTGCCGTGCCGACCGGCAACTTCGGCAACGTGTTCGCCGGCTACTCGGCCCAGCGCATGGGTGTGCCCGTGTCGCAGTTCGTGGTGGGCAGCAACAGCAACGACATCCTCACCCAGTTCTTCACCACCGGGACCATGACCATCTCCGGTGTGCATCCGACGCTCAGCCCGAGCATGGACATCCAGGTGTCGAGCAACCTCGAGCGCCTCTTGTTCGAGCTGTTCGGCCGCGACGGCGTCGCCATCGCTGAGCTCATGCAGCAGTTCCGAGCCGAAGGTGCCGTGGTCGTCGACCCCGAGCGCATGGACCTGCTGGCCGAGCACTGGTCGGGCACCAGCGTGGACGACGTCGCCACCCGTGAGGCCATCGCCGAGCTGTACGGGCGCCTTGGCGTGCTCATCGACCCGCACACCGCGGTCGGCTACGAGGCGGCCCGCCGGCTGCGAACCGACGCGGTCGCCCCGATGATCACGCTGTCGACGGCGCACCCGGCCAAGTTCCCCGACGCCGTCGAGGCCGCAACCGGGGTGCGTCCACCGCTGCCACCCCACCTGGCCGACCTGTTCGAGCGCGAGGAGCGCTACGTCACGCTGCCGAACGACACCGTCGCCGTCGGCAACTACATCGACGAGATCTTGGCCACCCGTCCCTGACCCGTTCGGCAGACACTGCGTCGGCCCCTTCATCGGGTCGGGTGATCCGTTGGGCCCAGCTCGGATGCACCTCGGTCGACCGAGCAGAGCGGAGCCGGGGTGATCGGTGCGGATTCCTGGCATGATCAACCGATGAAGTACGTGGTGTGCGTCCCCGATGGCTGTGCCGATGAACCCGTCGACGAGCTCGACGGCAAGACGCCGTTGCAGGTCGCCGACATGCCCAACCTGGCCGCGCTCGCGGCGAGGGGTGAGGTGGGCCGGGCTGCGGTCATCCCCACCGGGATGGCGCCGGGCAGTGACGTGGGCAACATGTCGATCTTCGGATACGACCCCGCCGAGTTCCACACCGGGCGCGCCCCGATCGAGGCGGCCGCCCTCGGGTTGAAGCTTCGCCCCGACCAGCTCGCCTACCGCTGCAACCTCGTCACGGTCGGCGACGACGGCACGATGGTCGACTTCTCCGGCGGGCACCCGCCCACCGACCAGGCCCGCAAGGTCATCGAGGCCCTCGACGCCGAGCTCGGCGGCGACGGCATCGAGTTCCACCCCGGCGTCGAGTACCGCCACATCATGGTGGCGCCCGCGAACCTGCTCGAAGCCGACTGCGTGCCACCTCACGACCTGAGCGACAAGCCCATCGTGGCCCCCACCGGTCCCGCGGCAGCAGCGCTCATCGAGCTCCAGGAGCGGTCCCGCAAGGTGCTCGCCCAGTTCGACGTGGCGGCCAACCAGATCTGGCTGTGGGGTCAGGGCTTCCAGCCCCAGATGCCCAGCTTCGTCGACCAGTACGGACTCGAGGCCGGGCTGTGCTCGGCAGTCGACCTCGTCCGTGGGCTCGGCGTGCTCACGGGCGTCGAGTGCGTCGACGTCGACGGCATGACCGCAGGCTACGACACCGACTACGCCGCCCAGCGCGAGACGGCGCTCGACTCGCTCGCCGATGGCTGCGACCTGTTCGTGATCCACATCGAGGCCACCGACGAAGCCGGTCACGCCGGCAACGTGGCCGAGAAGGTGCGCTCGCTCGAGCTGTGGGACTCCGAGGTCCTCGGCGACCTCGTCGCTGGGCTGGACAAGCTCGGTCCGTGGCGCCTGCTCTTCCTGCCCGATCACGCCACACCGCTGCGCCTCAAGACCCATACCCCCGACCCGGTGCCCTACCTGCTCGTCGACTCCGCGGTGGACGGCCCGGGAGGCGTCTACACCGAGGACGGCGTCGCCGGCTCTGAGCCGGTCCCGGGCTACCAGCTCATGGCGAGGCTCGTCACGTCGTAGTCCTCGATGGTGTTGGCAGGGCTCGATCCGCGTGCGTAGGCTGGCCGCTGTCGCACGGGGGTCGGCGTCGAGCATCTGCAACGGTTGCTCCGATGACCTTCCCGTCCTGGCCAGCCGCTCCACCCCAGGTGCAGTCTTGGTTCGGTCCGGATCTTGTCGTGCACGTTCTTTGAATTCCTGAACGTTCCGTTCGACGGTCGATCCGATCCGAGGGCGGCACGTGCCGATGATGCCGCGACGAGGTCGCGCCGACGAAAGAGGTCCAGATGAGCGTTGAGTCCCAGCAGCTCGAGCGAGCCGCGCTCGAGAGCAAGGACCGCGACGAGTTGCAGACCATCGCGACTGCCCTGGGCGGCAAGCCGGGATCGCGCGCCAAGAAGGCCGACCTCGTCGACCTCGTCCTCGAGCTCACCGGGGTCACGGTGCCGGCGGCCGATGAGCCGCCGGCCGATGAGCCCGCCTCGGAGACCCCGGCCGATCCGACACCGAAGCCCCGCCGCACCAGGCGCACGGCCAAGGTCGCCCAAGCGGAGGAGGCTCCAGACGCCGCCGACCCGGCCGATGGGGCACCCGTCGCAGCATCGGCTGACGACAGCGAGGGCGAGGTGGTCGAGGCTGCCGAGACCGCAGCAGGCGACGATGACGACACCGCCGAGAAGTCCGGCGATGCCGGTGGCCCTCGGCCCTCGGCCCGGCGCGACGGCCGACGTGGTCGCAACGGCGGTGCGCAAGCCAAGACCGAAGACACCGGTACCGAGGGCGAACCGCGGGCCGGGGAGACCGACCAAGGCAATCAGGCTGACCGGGGCAATCAGGCTGAACGAGGGAACCAGGCTGAACGAGGGAACCAGGCTGAACGAGGGAACCAGGCCGACCGACCGAACCAGGCCGACCGACCGAACCAGGCCGAACGCAGCGGCAACGGCACCCAGAACCAGAGCGGTGGAGGCGGCGGCGGAGACCAGGGCGAGGATGGCGAGTCGGGCAACCGGCGTCGGCGCCGCCGTGGCCGCGACCGCGATCGAGACAACCGGCCCGAGGAGCCCTGGCAGGGCGAACCCGTCGAGGTCGAGGGCCTCCTCGACCTGCGCGACGAGGGCTACGGCTTCCTCCGGCTCAAGGGCTATCTCGCCACCAAGGACGACGTGTACGTCTCGGTCAAGCAGGTCCGACAGTTCTCCCTCCGTCGAGGCGACCGCATCAAGGGAGCGAGCCGTCCCGCAGGTCGCAACGAGAAGAACCCGGCGCTGCTGCGCATCGACGAGGTCAACGGCCGTGAGCCCGACGGGACGCCGGTGCGCCCGAACTTCGACGACCTCACGCCCCTGTTCCCCGACGAGAAGCTCACCCTCGAGATCCCGAGCGTGCTCACCGACACCACGGCCCGCATCGTCGATCTCGTCGCCCCGATCGGCAAGGGGCAGCGTGGCCTCATCGTGTCGCCCCCCAAAGCGGGCAAGACCACGATCATGAAGCAGATCGCCAAGTCGATCGAGAAGAACCACCCCGATGTCGAGCTCATCGTGCTCCTGATCGACGAGCGCCCCGAAGAGGTGACCGACATGCGTCGCCACCTCGAGCGCGGCGAGGTCGCGGCTTCCACGTTCGACCGTCCGACCGAAGAGCACATCACGGTCTCCGAGCTGGCCATCGAACGGGCCAAGCGCCTGGTGGAGGAGGGCAAGGACGTCGTCATCATCCTCGACGGCATCACCCGCCTCGCTCGCGCCTACAACCTGGCCGCGCCGGGTACCGGTCGGATCATGTCCGGCGGCATCGACACCGCTGCGCTCTACCCGCCCAAGAAGTTCTTCGGCGCAGCCCGCAACGTCGAGGAGGGCGGCTCGCTCACCATCCTCGCCACCGCACTGGTCGAGACCGGATCGAAGATGGACGAGGTCATCTTCGAGGAGTTCAAGGGCACCGGCAACATGGAGCTGCGGCTCGACCGTCGGGCCGCCGAACGCCGCATCTACCCCGCCATCGACGTCGAGGCCTCCTCGACCCGGCACGAGGAGCTGCTCTTCGACCGCAAGGAGCTCAACGCGGTCTGGAAGCTCCGTCGCGTGCTGTCGGCCATGGACGGCGGCGGCACCGCCGGGCTCGAGATGCTCATCGAGCGCGTCGAGAGCTTCAAGACCAACGAGGCGTTCCTCGCCGAGGTGGCCAAGTCCTGATCCTGCCGCGTCCGCGTCCGCGTCCGCGTCGCGTCCGCGTCCGCGTCCGCGTCCGATCTCGGTCGTCCTGGTCGTGGAACGGCCCGCGCGTGCGGGGTGTTGAAGGGGCCAGGACGGCAGCGACCGTTTCGCCAGGTTGCGGGTCTCCCACCCCGACCGGCACACTTGTAGATCGTTCCGTTGAGCCCGGACCATGGACGACACCGATCCATGGCCGCCGGGCCGAGAAAGCAGAGCTCACCATGAAGGCCGACATCCACCCCGAGTACATCACCGCCACGGTCAAGTGCTCCTGTGGGAACACGTTCACCACCCGGTCGACCAAGGCCGAGCTCAGCACCGAGCTCTGCAGCGAGTGCCATCCCTTCTACACCGGCAAGCAGAAGCTGGTGGACACCGGTGGCCGCATCGAGAAGTTCGAGAAGCGGTACGGGCGTCGCTCCAAGGCGACCCCCACGGCCGACTGATCCCGGAGCTGTCCCGTTTCTCTCGACCCCGAGGTTCGCGCTCGGCTGCTCGAGGCGAAGTTGCGCGCCCTCACGTTGGGGGACGCGACCCCGCCCGAGCTCCGGCCGCTCCCTGACACCACACCTGCGCCCGTCACCTTCCCGGCCGGCGCAGCTCTCGTCGCGCCCTCCCCGGGTTCTACGGACGGGCGCACGCGTGGATGGGTGCTCGTCGACGGCGAGCCCCCCGCCGTCGCCCGTTCGCTCGGCGCCATGCTGGCCTGGTCGCAGCGGCAGGGCATCGACGATCTTCACCTCATCGCCGACGACGCCGGTGTGCTCGCCCGGCGCGCACAGCTCTTCGCCCGACGCCCGACGGTGTGGAGCGTCGACGGCTCAGTGGCAGTGGCCGCAGCCCCGGCGGCCACCGCACCCATCGCGTCGCCTCCCCCCGAGGCACTCGACCTCGTCTCGCTGCTGCGCGACGCCGGCGTCGAGATCGTCATCGAGCACGGCGACGTGCGCGGGGAGGTCCTGGGTCTCGAGGTGGCCCGCATCGTCGTCGACGAGCAGGGTCCCCGCATCGAGGTGGGCGTCGGACGTCACGACCGCGAAGCGTTCACCATGGTCCACGGCAACATCCCCACCGCCGATGCGCTCGCCGTCGTCCTCAACAGCGTCCGGTCGATGCGCGGCCCCGGCATCGAGTGCGGTCGGTTCCCGCTCGGACGCCTGGCGGCCGAACGCTGGCTGCGTCGGGTCGCCATCGCCGAACCGTCGCTGGTGGGGGCCACCGAGCTCACCCCGGCCGAGCCGGTCCTTCCTCGTGACAGCCTCAACGACATCGCCCCCGCCGTCGCCACGGGCATCGCGGCCGACGGTCAGCCTCTCGTCGTGGTGACCTCGACAGGCATCGACCTGGACCTCGTGCCCGCCGCGGCCGACGCCCGCCTCCTGCACGCTCCCGATGCCCACCTCGTGCTCCTCGTGCCCGAGCGTGACGACCACCGCGTCACCAGGCAGCTCGCTGCGTCGCTCGCCCGACCCGCCGAGATCGTCACCGTCAGCGGCGACTTCCGCGAGCGCGTCGTGGTCAGCTGATGGCGCTACCCGGCAACATCTCCGCGCTCGAGCGTGAGCACGAGGAGATCGAGCGCCAGCTGGCCGATCCCGCCGTGATCAGCGACCAGAAGCACTACACCGAGCTGGCCCGCCGGTACAACGACCTGGGCGCGATCGTGGCCTGCATCGCGGCGCACCGTCGGGCCGAAGACGACCTCGCCGCGGCGCGTGAGATGTTGGCCGAGGCCGACGGCGACGACCGCGACGTCGTTCGTGTCGAGGTCGAGACCGCCGAGGCCGACATCGCGCGGCTCGAGGAGGAGGTCAAGGTCCTGCTCCTGCCCAAGGACCCCAACGACGACCGCAACGTCATCGTGGAGATCCGCGGCGCCGAAGGTGGTGAGGAGGCGAACCTCTTCGCTCGAGACCTCTTCGACATGTACAAGTCGTTCGCGTCCCGTGTCGGCCTCAAGCTGGAGGTCCTCGGCGCACAGCCGTCGGACCTCGGCGGCTACTCCGAGATCACCTTCGAGGTGTCCGGCGACCACGCCTGGAGCCGGATGAAGTTCGAAGGGGGACCGCACCGCGTCCAGCGCGTGCCGGTCACGGAGTCGCAGGGGCGGGTCCACACCTCGTCGGCGACGGTCACCGTGCTCCCCGAAGCGGACGAGATCGACGTCGAGATCGACCCCAACGACCTGCAGATCGACACCTACCGGTCATCGGGCCCGGGCGGGCAGTCGGTCAACACCACCGACTCCGCGGTTCGGGTCACCCACAAGCCCACCGGGCTGGTCGTGTCCATGCAGGACGAGAAGAGCCAGATCCAGAACCGCGCCAAAGCGCTCGTCGTGCTCCGATCCCGGATCCTCAAGCTCGAACAGGACCGCCAGCAGGCCGAGCTCTCGTCGGCCCGGCGAGATCAGGTCGGAGGTGGTGGGCGCTCCGAGAAGGTCCGCACCTACAACTACAAGGAGAACCGGGTCTCCGACCATCGGATCAACCTCACCCGTTACAACCTCGACAAGGTCCTCTCCGGTGAGCTCGAGGAGTTCGTCGACGCGCTCATGGCCGACGAGCGCCAGCGTCAGCTCCAAGGCGACGACGGCACGGGCTCGGGAAGGTGACCGACGAGGTTCCGTGGCGCACCTTCGCCGCGGAAGCCGAGCGGCGTCTCCGCGACGCCGGCTTCGAGTCGCCTGGTGTCGACGCTCGCCGCATCGTGGAGCGGGCCTCGGGCAACGAGGGAGCCGACTACTACCTCGGTCTCGACGACGCCGCGACCCAGCGGGGCGTCCACTTCTTCGACGTGATGCTCGATCGACGCCTCGCCGGTGAGCCGCTGCAGTACGTGGTCGGTAGCTGGGGGTTCCGTCAGCTCGATCTGCTCGTCGACCGTCGCGTCCTGATCCCACGGCCCGAGACCGAGGTCGTCACCGAACGGGCCCTCGCCGAGCTCGACCGCGTCCTCGCCGACCGCCCCGGCGCGGCTCGGCCGGACCATCCGGGCGCCATGGCGCGGCCGCGGGCGATCGTCGCCGACCTCGGCACCGGCTCGGGAGCCATCGCCCTGTCGATCGCGTTCGAGCGCAAAGACGTCGAGGTGTGGGCCACCGACGCGTCGGCCGATGCGCTCGACGTGGCGGTCGCGAACCTGGCCGGGATCGGCGCACGTGGCGCCCGGGTGCGCATGGCGACCGGGGAGTGGTTCGCGGCCCTTCCCCCCGAGCTGTCGGGGCGGCTCGACCTGGTCGTCAGCAACCCGCCGTACGTCGCCGCCCCCGACGAGCTGCCCCCGGTGGTCCGCGACTGGGAGCCGGCCGAGGCCTTGATCGCCGGGCCTCGAGGTACCGAGGACCTCGAGACGATCGTCGATGCCGCGCCGCTCTGGCTCACCCCAGGGGGCGCCCTCGTGGTCGAGCTCGCCCCCCCGCAGGCGCAGCCGATCGCGGCGCGCGCCCGGGCGGTCGGGTTCGCGTCGGCGGAGGTGTTCGTCGACCTGTCGGGCCGAGAGCGCGGCGTCGTGGCCCGCCGCTGACGTCGTCGAATCCGGCACGGAGCGGTCGGCCGGGCCGGGTTCTTCGCTGGGTCCTGTGCTGAGGGAGCGCGATCAGGCGGCCGGAGTAGATCAGGCGCCCGGAGTAGATCAGGCACCCGGAGTGCGATCAGGCGGCCGGAGTAGACCAGGCCCCGGAGTAGATCAGGCCCCGGAGTAGATCAGGCCCCGGAGTAGATCAGGCGCCCGCGGTCGGGGCAGGCACCTCGATGAAGGCGAAGGAGTCCACGAGCTTGTCGAAGCTCGGGTGGTCCGGATAGATCGAGACCGACTCGAGGACGTAGATGCGGTCGCCCTTGAGGATGAGCAACATCTTCGAGGACTGGTCCTGGCCGGGGTAGCGCATGGTGACGCTCAGCGCCGGGTACCCGTGGAACCCGGTCTCCTCGGTCGGCTCGTTGACCTTGGCGTCGGGCCGACCTTCGTCGAGCGCTGCGGTGAAGTCCTTGAGCCGGTTGATCGCGATGTCTCCGGCGTCGTCGGTCACGTCGTAGTACGTGATCGAGACGGTCGACTCCTCACCGAGGTCGCCCACCCAGCGCCCCGCGGCGGGCGGAGACGCTTGTGCGGACGCGACATCGGAGGTGTTGCCCGGGGGCATGGACGCGGTGAATCCGCCCTCGACGTCTTCGATGGTGACCCAGCCGTCGACGGTCTCGTTGAGTCCGGGGATCGCCCGCGTCGCCTCGTTGACCGTCTCGGTGTCGCGGGTGGCGCCGAATATCAGGGCCCCCACGAGGATGACCACGATCAGTCCGAGCGCGATCAGGATGAAGACGCCGATGCCCTTCTTGGGGCTGGCGACCTGGCGGGCTCCAGCCGTGCTGACCGGGACTGCCGCGGGACTTGACATGTCCTGACCGCACAGCCGGCACTTCGCGACGGGATCTTTGTGCGGTGCGCCGCACACCGGACACCTGTACTTCGACATGGTGAAACCGTAGCCGGGTCATCGGTGGAGAACCGGCAACCTGCTCGGAAGGGTGGGTGGAGCCGGTTCGTCGGCTTCTGGCGTCGGAGCGTCGGTGGGTCGAACACCTGCCTGCGCAGCGGTCAGGCCAGGTGGACGACGCCGTCCGAATCGCGGGTGACAGCCCGTCCGACGCACTCGTGGTCGACGAGTGTGGCGAGCAGGTCCGCATCGGCGGTACGGCACCAGGTCCGGGCCCCGTCGATGGTCGCGACGGGGACCACCGCCCGTACGGGATGGCCGTCGCGGTCGTGGACCACGGCATAGGACTCGATCGTGCCGTGGCCCACGTGGTCGTCGTGGACCGGGCGGCGAGGGGTCTCGTCGACCTCGCGCTGAGGTCGGGCGTGGCGATAGCGCCGGGCAGGTGGAGGGTCGGTCGAATAGAGGCCGAAGGCGTGCTTGGTCAGGTACCCGCCGTTGCCGGTGCAGAGACCGATCGCTCCGGGGTCCTGCCGCAAGACGTCGGCCATGGTGGCGACGCCGTGCAGTCCGTAGCTGTTCCATGGGCCGCCCGCGAACGTCATCCCGCCCGTGACCGTGAGCGAGCGGGCCAGGTCGAAGCCCAGTTCGGCGGCGGCGACCTGCACGGCGGAGGGGAAGCAGGAGTAGAGGTCGACGTGGTCGACCTCGTCGGGTGTGACACCGGCGAGGTCCATGGCTGTGCGCCCGGCGACTCGGATGGCCGGCGACGAGCGGAGGTCGTGGCGGTTGGACACGAACGGGGTGTCGTTCGCGTCCGTGCCGGCGCGGGGAAAGATCCAGCGATCAGCGCTGATGCCGAGCGCCCGGGCCGACTTCACCGAGCACAGGATGACCGCAGCCCCTTGATCGACGTCGTTGTTCGACACGAGGCGCTTCGTGTACGGGTAGGTGACCATCCGGTTCGCCGATGACGGGGTGGCGATCTCGTTGGCGGTGAACGACTCCTGGATCCAGGCGTGGGGGTTGTCCGCGGCGACGTCGGAGAACCGCGACCAGAGCTCGGCGATGTGCGCTCGGTGCTTGTCGGGCTCGCGTCCCGCGTGGGCGCGGAGCGCGACCTCGACGAGGGGATAGACGTCCAACGGCATGCGCATGCCGGCCGCGATCTCGCCGGGGGTGTCGAAGGATGAGCGGTCGCCGTAGACGCGGGTGGGAGCGGTGTTCTTCCGCGGCGTCGGCCAGGCCAGCTTGGTGCCGGAGCGTCGAGCGCGACTCGTCGTCCACCAGGCTTCGGCGCCGGCGATCAGCACCACGTCAGCCCGGCCCATCTGGATGTCCATGGCGGTGGCGTTGATGACGCTCTGGGCCATGTTGCCGCCGATGACCGTCGTCGCGGTCTCCTGCGGATGCGCGCCGATTCTCTCGGCGACCGCGCCGCCGGGGTCGGGGTACTTCCAGGATGCGCCGCCGACGGTGCGGATCGAGCCCGCGTGGCGCAGCACGTCGGGGGCACCGCTGTCCTCTGCGGCGTGGCGGAGCGCGGCGGCCATCAGGTCGGCGGGTTCGAGCGGTGCCTCGCCACGGTCGACCCGTCGGCTGACCTGTCCGACGCCCACGAGCACGGGGAGGCTGGGATCGAGCCCTGACGTCATCGCGGCGCGTTCGGTGGACGTCGGGTGCTCATGTGGTCGGACCAACAGCGACGGCTGGCGGCAATTCCGAGCTCCTCCACAAGGGGCACGCCGAAGGGGCAGGCCGAGGAAACGGGCAAAGCAGGATGGGGGACCGAGGCGCCGACGATCGCGCGGGACCGCGACGCTTGGCTGAGCGGTCAAGATTACCGGTCCCCGTGGCGGTCACTACAATCGCCCCATCGACGTCCTCATCGTGTGCACCGGAAACATCTGTCGTTCCCCCATGGTCGAGGTCCTCCTCGCGCGCTCGCTCGCAAGTCGGGGCATCGACGCCCACGTCCACTCGTGCGGTCTGCTCGAATCCGGCCGCCCTGCGTCATCGGGCTCCGTGGACGCGATGAGCGCCCGCGGCCTCGACCTCTCGGGCCACCGAAGCACCCAGATCTCGCCCCAGCTTGTGCGATCGGCCGACCTCATCGTCGGCATGGCGCGGGAGCACGTGCGCGAGTCGGTCGTGCTCGACTTCAGCTCCTTCCCACGCACGTACACCCTCAAGGAGATCGTGCGACGCGGTCAGGAGGTCGGCCCGCAGCGGCACGGACAACCTCTCGCCGACTGGCTCGCCGAGCTCTCGCACGGCCGGCGGCCGGCCGACCACCTGGGCGGCTCGGCGGGCGACGACGTCGCCGATCCGATCGGACAGCGGTTCGCGGTCTACCAGCGGACAGCCGAAGAGCTGGTCCAGCTGGTCGACCAGCTGACCTGGATGCTCGCCGTCCCCACCCCTGTCGACAGCGGCACGCTGCCGCGTCTCACCGAGGAGTCCCCATGACCTGGCCCACCACACGCGACGACGCCGTGTTCGATCTCATCGATCAGGAGATCGAACGCCAGAACACGACGTTGCAGCTCATCGCGTCCGAGAACTTCACCTCGCCCGATGTCATGGCGGCCAACGGTTCGGTCCTCACCAACAAGTACAGCGAGGGCTACCCGGGCAAGCGCTACTACGGCGGCAACGTGTTCGTCGACGAGGTCGAGGACCTCGCCCGGGAGCGGGTCAAGGAGCTGTTCGGGGCCGAGCACGCCAACGTCCAGCCACATTCGGGGGCCAACGCCAACGTCGCGGTCTACCTCGCCCTGCTCGATCCGGGCGACAAGGTGATGGGCATGAGCCTCGACCAGGGCGGGCACCTCACCCACGGCTCACCGGTCAACGTCAGCGGCCGTCTCTACGACTTCGTCGCCTACGGGGTCACCCCCAGCGACGAGCGACTCGACTACGAGGCCATCCGCGACCTGGCACGCACCGAGCGTCCCAAGCTGATCGTCGCCGGCGCCACCGCCTACCCGCGCATCATCGACCCCGAGGCCCTGCGGACGATCGCCGACGAGGTGGGCGCGCTCCTCATGTTCGACGCGGCCCACATCGCCGGACTCATCGCCGGGGGCTTGCACCCCAACCCGGTGCCCTTCGCCGACGTGGTCACCTTCACCACGCACAAGACGTTGCGCGGCCCGCGCGGCGGCTGCATCCTCACCCGTTCCGAGTACGCGGCGGCCATCGACAAGGCCATCTTCCCCGGCCTGCAGGGCGGACCGCTCGAGCACGTGATCGCGGCCAAGGCCGTGGCCTTCCGCGAAGCGCTCGACCCGTCCTTCGCCACCTACGCCGGCCAGGTCGTGAAGAACGCGCAGGCGCTCGCCGACGCACTTGGCGCCGAGGGCTTCCGCCTGGTGTCGGGGGGCACCGACAACCACCTCATGCTCGTCGACCTCCGGCCGTTCGACGAGGACCTCACCGGCAAGGAAGCCCAGGCCGTGCTCGACGTCGCGGGCATCACCTTGAACAAGAACACGATCCCCGACGACCCGCGTTCGCCGTTCGTGACGAGCGGCGTGCGCATCGGCACCCCCGCGGTCACCACCCAAGGCATGGCCGAGAGCGAGATGGCCACCATCGCCTCGTTGATCGCGCGGGCCCTTCGCGGCCGAGCCGACGAGGCCGTGCTCTCCGATGTCCGTGACGACGTCGCGACCCTGTGCTCGAAGTTCACGCCGTATCCAGCGTGACCCACCGCTGCGTCCCGCGGTCCCGGCCCGCCGGGCCGTGCGCGGGTGACGACCGAGGGTCGGTGACGTGCCGCAGCTCCGCTCGTACCTGATCGTGCTCGTCGTCGTGGTGCTGACCACGGCAGCGCTCACGCCCATCGTCAAGCGGGTGGCCGTGCGGGTCGGGGCCGTCGTCAAGCCCGACGAACGTCGCGTCCACGCCCGACCGACGCCCACCCTGGGGGGCGTCGCCATGTTCGGTGGTCTGCTCTCCGGGATGCTCGTCGCATGGCAGATGGATGCGTTCCACGAGGTGTTCTCGGACACCACCGAACCGCTCGGCGTGCTGATCGCAGCCGGCGTGATGATCGTCGTCGGCGTCATCGACGACCTGCGGGAGGTGTCGGCTCCTGCCAAGCTCGCAGGGATCGTCGTGTCGGCGTCGGTGCTGGTGATCTCCGGCATCGGGCTCGTCGTGCTGCGCATCCCCTTCCAGGGCACGTTCTTGCTGTCGAACGACTGGAGCTACCTGCTCAGCGTCATCTGGGTGGTCGCGCTGGCCAACGCCATCAACCTCATCGACGGCCTCGACGGCCTCGCCGCGGGCATCGTGGCGATCGCGTCCGGCACCTTCTTCGTGTACTCGCTGCGTCTCGGCGACGCGGGCGTCCTGCAGGCCGGCAACATCGGGCCGTTGCTGTCGATCGTGGTCGCGGGCATGTGCCTCGGTTTCCTGCCGCAGAACTTCCACCCCGCCAAGATCTTCATGGGCGACGGCGGCGCGCTCCTCCTCGGGCTCTTGATGGCAGCCTCGACGATGGTCGTCGGTGGCCAGAACGACCAGCCGTACTCAGGTCAGTCGTTCTTCTTCTTCGCGCCGATGCTCATCCCGCTGGTGATCTTGGGCGTGCCGGTGCTCGACACGGTGCTCGCCGTGCTGCGCCGGGCGTCGCGGCGCACCGGCGTGGCGACCGCCGACAAGGAGCACCTCCACCATCGCCTCATGCGCCTCGGTCACGGGCACCTGCGCAGCGTCTTGATCCTTTGGGCCTGGACCGCCCTGTTGTCGCTTTTCGTGCTCTACCCGACGATCACCGGAGCGGGCAACGCCGTCGTGCCCATCGGGGTGCTCGCCATCTTCCTCGTGCTCTACACCGTGCTGCACCCGTCGGTGAAGGCCGGGCGTCGCGATCCGGTTGATTTGCCTCAGAAAAGGCCCCGCGCCTAGTTTGAGAACTGCTTCACAAGCTGGCTGAGGGTCGACCGGTGGATACTTCGCAACGACGCGAGTTCACACAACAGATGGGGAAGAGCTCCGGCTCGTATGAGCTCGTTCTCAGCCCCGTGTTGTTCGCGCTGCTCGGGTACCTCATCGACCGCTGGCTCGGAACCGTCCCGGTGTTCACGGTGGTCTTCGCCGTCGTCGCGCTGCTGGGCGTCACCGTGAAGATCTACTTCTCCTACAAGCACGACATGGAAGAGCACGAGGCGAACGGACCATGGGCGAAGCATTCGTAACCCAGGTCGACGGCCCCGCCCCCGAGCCGATGCTCGTGCGAGACATGCTCCGCCGCGGGCTGATCGCCGCGCCCGTCATGATCGTCGTGTTCGGTCTCATCTGGGGAGTCCCGGGTGCGATCTCCACCGCCTACGGCATCGCCATCGTGTGCGTGAACTTCACGCTCGCCGCGGCGCTCATGTCGTGGTCCGCCCGGATCTCGGTCGCCGCCATGGGGGCGGCCGCCATGTTCGGGTTCCTCATCCGGCTCGGCCTCATCTTCGTGGCCGTGCTCTTGGTGAAGGATGCCAGCTGGGCCAGCCTGGTCCCGCTGTGCATCACCCTCGTCGTCACCCACCTCGGCCTGTTGTTCTGGGAGATGCGCTACGTCTCGGCGTCGCTTGCCTTCCCCGGCCTGAAGCCCACTGCCGCCGCCCGCTGAGGCGGCCGGTCTACAAGGAGTTCACGAGCAAGTGATTTTCGGTCTCGAGTTCCCACCCATCGAGCTCATCGTCGAGTGGCCCAGCGCCTTCGGTGACGGGCAGTGGTACGGCTTCAACAAGGTCGCGCTCATCAACGTCATCGCCTTGGTGGGCACCACGATCTTCTTCCTGCTGGCTCGCAAGGGTGCGCTCGTGCCCCGCGGCGTGCAGAACCTGGCCGAGTCGTCGGTCGGCTTCATCAAGGACGGGATCATCGCTCAGACCATCGGTCCGGACGGCATCAAGTACCTGCCCTACCTGGCCAGCCTGTTCTTCTTCATCCTCATCTCGAACCTGTTCGAGATCATCCCGGGCTTCCAGATGCCGGCCAACGCCCGCATGGCCGGCCCCGCCGTCCTGGCCCTGTCCTGCTGGGCGTTCTTCATCTGCGCCGGCATCAAGGCGCAGGGCCCGCTCAAGTACTTCAAGAGCGCCATCATCGTGCCGGGCATCCCGTTCGCGCTGCACTTCCTCACCGTGCCGATCGAGTTCATCTCGACCTTCATCGTGCGGCCCTTCTCGCTCGCCGTGCGTCTCTTCGCCAACATGTTGGCCGGTCACATCCTCCTCGTGACCTTCAGCGTGCTGTGCATCACCCTCTTCTCCGCGAGCCTGCTGGCCCTCGTGCTGCCGTTCTCGTTCGCCATGCTCGTCGCCCTCACCGGCTTCGAGCTGATGGTGGCCTTCCTGCAGGCCTACATCTTCACGATCCTCGCTGCCGTGTACATCGGCGGCGCTGTCCACCCCGATCACTGATCCCACCCGATCAGCTCGGACCCTTGTCTCGATCGACCTGATCCGATCACGCTGACCCGCTCGGCGTGACCCGACCAAGCCGGTCCAGATCTCCCAAATCCCCGAAAAATCCAGGAGAAAACAACCATGAGCGTTCTCGGAACCGTCGGCGTCATCGCCCAGGAAACGGCCGAAGTCCTCCAGTCGACGCCGGACGAGATCAAGGCCCAGCAGGGCGCCACCGGTGCCGGCCTGGCCTACGGCCTCGCCGCCATCGGCCCGGGCATCGGCATCGGCTACCTCGTCGGTCAGTCGGTCCAGGCCATGGCCCGCCAGCCCGAGGCTGCCGGCATGGTGCGCACCACCATGTTCCTCGGCATCGCCTTCACCGAGGCCCTGGCCCTCATCGGCTTCGTGGTCTTCATCCTCCTCAAGTTCGTCTGATCCAACCGACCCAAGGAGCGTCACGTGGGCAGTTTCGCCACGATCCTTCTCGCCGCTGCGGAACCAACCGCTGAAGCGGCGGAGAAGGTGAACAACCCCATTCTTCCGGTCGGCAACGAGCTGTTCTGGGCCGCGGCGACCTTCGGGCTGCTGTGGATCCTGATGAAGTTCGTCCTGCTCCCGCCGGTCGTGCGGGGCATGGAGAACCGTGAGGCGAAGGTCCGCGGCGACCTCGAAGCAGCCGAGGCTGCGAAGACCGATGCCGAAGCGAGCCTGGCCGAGTACCAGGCCAGCCTCGTGAGCACCAAGGCCGACGCGGTCCGCCGCATCGAAGACGCCCGGGTCGAGGTCGAGGCCGAGCGCCGTCAGGTGCTCGCCGCGGCCGAATCCGAAGCTGCTGCGGTTCGCGCCGCCGCCGCCCAGGAGGTCAGCGACGCCAAGGCTGCGGCCAAGGTCGAGATCCAGTCGGGTCTCACGAACTTCGTGCTCGATGCCGCCGAGTCGGTCGTCGAACACCCGGTCGACCGGGCGGCTCAGGCCCGCACCGTCGAGGACTACGTCAACCGCGCCGGCTCGCCGAGCTAGAGCACGGACGCACAGGAGAACCCATGAACCTCTTCATCTTCGCCGCCGAAGGCGGTGAACACGCCGAGAACGCCTTCCTGCTTCCCCATGACATCAATGAGTTCTATTGGGGACTTCTGTCGTTCTTGATCGTGTTCGGGCTCATCGTCTGGAAGGGCGGCCCGGCCATCAAGGGCATGTGGAACGGTCGCATCGAGCGGCTGTCCACCGAGCTCGACGAGGCCGCCGCCGCACGGGCCGAGGCCGAGGCCGAGCTCGCCGGCGTCCAGAGCCGCATCGCCAACGTCGAAACCGAGAAGGCGTCGATCCTGGCTGACGCCGATCAGGCCGCGGTGACGCTCAAGGAGCAGACCCTGGCCCGCACTGCACAGGACCGCATCGACGTCGGCGTCCGCGCTGCGTCCGACGCCGAATCGTCCAAGGTGACGGCGACCGCTGACCTCCAGTCCGAGCTGGCCGCCCTCGCGGTCGGTGCGGCCGAAGAGGTCGTGGCCAACAGCCTCGATGCTGCGACGCAGAACCAGCTCATCGAGAGCTACATCGGGAACCTCGGGGGTGCCCGATGAGCGATCGCTCGAACCTCTACGCCGACGCCTTCCTCGCGGTGCTCTCCGCCGAGGGCAACATCAACGAGGTCCAGGACGAGCTGTTCCGGATCGCCCGCACGATCGAGGGCAACGAAGAGCTGCGCCAGCCGCTCCTCGACCCGCACCTGCCGGTCGCCAAGCGCCAGCAGATCATCGAAGACCTCCTGGAAGGCAAGGCGCTTCCCACCACGGTCGCCCTCGTGTCGCTCGTCGTCGCCACCGGTCGCCTCCGTGAGCTCTCGGCCATCGTCGACGAGCTGCTCGCCCTGACCGCCTCGCGTGGCGGCAAGGTCGTGGCCGAGGTCCGCACCGCGGTCGAGCTCACCGACGACCAGAAGGGTCGTCTCACCGAGTCGATCAAGGCCTCCACTGGCAAGGACGTCGATGTCGTCGTCATCGTCGACCCCAGCATCCTCGGCGGCGTCGTCACCCAGATCGGCGACACCGTCATCGACGGTTCCATTCGTTCCCGACTCGCCAAGCTCCGCGAGTCGTTCTAGGGAGAACCATGGCTGAACTGACCATCAACACCGGCGACATCACCGCCGCACTCAAGAAGAACCTCGACGGCTACACGCCGGATCTCGAGACCAAGCAGGTCGGCCGGGTGCTCGAGGTCGGTGACGGCATCGCCCGTGTGTCCGGCCTGCCGGATGCCGCCGTCAACGAGCTCCTCGAGTTCGAAGGTGGCACCGTCGGTCTCGCCCTCAACCTCGACGAGGACTCCATCGGTGCCGTCATCGTGGGCGACGCCGAATCGGCGGCAGCCATCGAAGAGGGCAGCCCGGTGCGCGCCACCGGTCGACTGCTGTCGATCCCCGTCGGCGATGCCCTGCTCGGACGTGTCGTCAACGCCCTCGGCACCCCCATCGACGGCAAGGGCGCCATCACCGGCGCCCAGCTCCGCCGCATGGAGATCCAGGCGCCCGGCATCACCGGTCGCAAGCCCGTGCACGAGCCGCTCCAGACGGGCATCAAGTCCATCGACGCCATGACCCCCATCGGTCGCGGCCAGCGCGAGCTGGTCATCGGCGACCGCAAGACCGGCAAGACCACCGTCTGCATCGACACGATCCTGAACCAGAAGG
>CAZALT010000029.1:0-26778 GCA_964485515.1 uncultured Rhabdothermincola sp.
CCACAGCAACGTGATGATCTCCACGTCGAGGTCCGGATCGTCGGATCCGAGCGCCTCCACGCCGAGCTGGTGGTGCTGGCGGAACCGGCCGGCCTGGGGGCGCTCGTAGCGGAAGCTCGGCGCGGCGTACCACGTCTTCCACGGCGTGTTGGGCCGATGCTGCACGAAGGCCCGGACGACCGAGGCCGTGCCCTCGGGGCGCAGCGCTATGTGGCGCTCGCCCTTGTCGAGGAAGTCGTACATCTCCTTGCGGACCACGTCGGTGCCCTCACCCATGCGCTGGAAGACCCCGATCTCCTCGAACATCGGGTTCTGGATCAGGCCGTAGCCCGCACGTTCGACGTGACCGGCGAACGCCGCGATGAGCGCTTCCCACCGCGCCGACTCGGGCGGCAGGACGTCGCGGGTGCCCGTGGGTGCGGTGAACGCTTGGGCTCGGCGCGGCGCGTCAGATGTCGGTTCAGGCACCGGGCCACGTTAGCGACGCGGACCTGTCCGCCCGAAACCCTTCACACGCTCTGCTGATACCGCTGCCGGGCGCCACCGCTGTACGACGCGATGTCGAACACCAGACCGAGCCCCACGATGATCCACCCGAAGCCGCTCACCCCCGGGCCAACCCCGTAGTAGGCGTTGCCCTGATAGGCGAGGGCGTAGAACAACGTGGTCCACGGCAGGAACAGGAAGCCGATGGCGGGGAGGATGAAGTTCTCGTAGGCCCTCGACATCTGGTCGCCGAACAGCCACAGGAGGAAGATGGCGAGGCGGGGCGCACCGCTTGCGATGACGACGAGAAGGCAGCACATGTCGCCACCCTACGCCCGACGAATCCGTTCTGGCTGGACAGATACGCCAAATGGGCCGGGTCTTCCCAGCCAGTTCGGCAGCGGTGGAGCGCGTGGGGTCAGTCGCCGACGCCGGGCAGGACCCGATAGGCGTCGTAGATGCTGTCGATCCGCTTGATGGAGCCGATGACCGATTCGAGGTGCGAGGGGTCGCCGAGCTCGAAGTCGAAGCGCATCTTGGAGATGCGGTCGGAGCCGGTGATGGTGTTGCACGACAAGATGTTGACGTGGTGGTCGGCCAGCACGGCGCTGACGTCACGCAACAGTCGGGATCGGTCGAGCGCCTTCACCTCGATGGAGGCGACGAAGGAGCCCTCGGCATCGGTATCCCACTCGACGTCGATGAGACGGTCGTTCTGACCCTGGGCCAGCGACACCGCGTTGGCGCAGTCGGCACGGTGCACCGACACGCCGCGACCGCGGGTGACGAAGCCCATGATCTCGTCGCCCGGAACCGGGGTGCAGCACCGCGAGAGGCGCACCATGACGTCATCGAGGCCTTCGACGTGCACACCCGAGCTGCTGCGGCCGCTGCGCGGTGGGCGCCGGGCCCGCCGAACCGTGACGGGAAGCTGCTCTTCTTGCTCCGGGTCGCCGCTCTCGAGGTGCTTGCGCACCCGTTCGGCCACCGACTGCGCCGAGACGTGGTTCTCACCGATGGCCGCCTTGAGCGAGTCGAGGTCGGCGTAGTTGAGGCTCTCGGCCACCTCATCGAACACCTTCGACGCGAGCAGCTTGCGCACCGGCAGGCCCTCACGCCGAACGGCGCGGATGAGCTCGTCGGAGCCAGTCTCGATGGCGTCTTCACGACGTTCCCGCGAGTACCAGTGCCGGATCTTGTTCGCCGCACGGTGCGTGACGACGAAGGTGAGCCAGTCCTGGGACGGCCCCGCACCCTCGACCTTCGAGGTGAAGATCTCGACGCTGTCGCCCGACTCCAGCGCGGAGTCGAGCGGGATGAGCTTGCCGTTGACCCGAGCGCCGATGCACGAGTGCCCGACCTCGGTGTGGATGGCGTAGGCGAAGTCGACCGGCGTCGACCCTTTGGGCAAGGTGATGACCTTGCCCTTGGGGCTGAACACGAACACCTCGTCCTGGTCGAGGTCGACCTTGAGGTTGGCCATGAACTGGCTGGGGTCCTGGGTCTCGGTCTGCCAGTCCACGATGCGGTTCAACCAGGCGAGATCGGCGCTGGACTCGTGGTTGTCCTTGTAGTTCCAGTGCGAGGCCACACCGAACTCGGCGCGGCTGTGCATCTCCCACGTGCGTATCTGCACCTCCAGCGGCTTGCCCTGCGGGCCGACCACCGTCGTGTGCAGCGACTGGTAGAGGTTGAACTTGGGCATGGCGATGTAGTCCTTGAACCGCCCCTGCACCGGCTTCCACGTGGCGTGGATGGAGCCGAGCGCGGCATAGCAGTCCTTGACGGTCTCGACCGTGACGCGGATGCCGACGAGGTCGAAGATGTCGTCGAACTCCTTGCCCTTGACGACCATCTTCTCGTAGACGCTCCAGTAGTGCTTGGGGCGTCCGGTGACCTCGGCGGTGATGCGCAGCTCCTTGAGGCGGTGGCGCACCTCTTCGATGACCTGGGTGAGGTACAGGTCGCGCTCGGGCGAACGAGTAGCGACCATGTGGTCGATCTCGGCGAAGCGCTTGGGGTGGAGCGCGGCGAAGGCGAGGTCCTCGAGCTGCTGCTTGACCTCCTGCATCCCGAGCCGGTGGGCCAGCGGGGCATAGATGTCGAGCGTCTCTTGCGCTGTGCGCTCCTGCTTCCACGCCGGCATCGCCGCGATGGTGCGCATGTTGTGCAGCCGGTCGGCCAGCTTGATGATGAGGACCCGCAGGTCCTTGGCCATCGCCACCAGCATCTTGCGCATCGTGGCGGACTGCTGGGCCTCCTTCGTGTCGAACTTGATGCGGTCGAGCTTGGTGACGCCGTCGACGATCTCGGCGACCTCCTGACCGAACTCGAGGTCGACGTCGTCCAGCGTGAGTCCCGTGTCCTCCACCGCGTCGTGCAGCAGCGCGGCGGCGATGGTGATGTCGTCGAGTCCGAGCTCGGCGACGATGGTGGCCACCGCCACCGGATGGGTGATGTACGGCTCGCCCGACTTGCGGTTCTGGCCCTGGTGCGCCTCGGCCGCGACGACGTAGGCCTTCGAGATCCTCGACGTGGTGGCCCGGGGATGACGCTCTCGGTACGCGGCGACGAGGGGCGCGACCTCTTCGTGGGGCAGCGCAGAGTGCCGTCGCCAGGGAAGCACACGATCGACGGTTGCCACGACGGTGGACTCCTACCTTTCGGTCAGCACGCTGGAGACGTCCCATCGTAGGGGCGTACGACCGCGTGCCGGTCCACTGGAGCACCTCGCACCTAGCGCTTCTTGCCCTTCTTGCGCGGCCGGGGTGGGATGTCGCCGGAGTAGGTCTTCGGTGGTCCCGACGTCGCCGACCCCGGCTGCGGTGAAGCAGCACGAGCGGCCGGAACATCCCCGTCGGCGAGCGTCGTCGGAGCTGCGGGCCCGCTCGACGAGGCCGACGCCTCCAACCGCTCACGGATCTTGCGGTACCGCGGCTCGCGCTCCTTGAAGAAGGTCACGACCGGCGGAGCGATGAGGATCGACGAGTACGCACCCACCACCATGCCGACGAACAGCGCGATGGCGAACTCCTCGAGCGTGGCCGCGCCCATGATCCCGGCGCCCACGACGAGCAGGGCGACGATGGGGAGGATGGCGCACACCGTCGTGTTGATCGACCGAAGCAGCACCTGGTTCATCGAGAGGCTCATCATGCCGGTGTAGGTGAGCCGGCCCGACGAGGTGACTCGACCTTCGTTCTCCTTCACCTTGTCGAACACGACGATGGTGTCGTAGATCGAGTACCCGAGGATGGTGAGGAAGGCGATGACCGTCGGCGGTGTCACCTCGAACTGGAAGAGCGAGTAGACGCCCACGCTGATGATGATGTCGTGGATGAGCGACGCGATCGCACCGACGGCCATCTGCCACTCGAGGCGAACCGTCAGGTAGATGAGCAGGACCACCAGGAACACCACGAGGGCACGGATCGCCTGACGGGTGATCTCGCTGCCCCACGACGGACCCACGGTGCTGACGCTCACCTCACGGACCTCGACGCCGGCCATGTCCGCCAGCACGGCGGCCACCTCCGCCACGGCTTCGGTGGTGCCCGCTTCGGCCTGAACCCGGACGGTGTCGGCGCCGACGATCTGGATCTTGGCCTGCTCCTGACCGACCGAGGCGAGCTCCTCTCGCACGTCGGACACCGACTGGCCGGGAGCGACGACCTCCCAGGAGTTCCCGCCCTCGAAGTCGATGCCCAGGTTGAGCCCCCGGACGAGCAAGGATCCGATGCTCAGCACGAGCAGCACGGCGGAGAGGGCGACGCCTCGCCTCCACCACTTCCCGAAGTCGATCCTGGTCTCGCCGTTGACGAGCCGACTGAACCCGCTCATGACAAGACCTCCTTTGCGTCCGGCGTGAACCGGGGCGGGACCGCGTCGGTCCCGTCGGCCGAGTCGGTTCCGTCGACGCGAGCCTTGGGCAGGCCGAACGCCTTCGGGTGATCCGTGGCGAACTGGGAGTACATGGTCCTCCGGACGACCGGCTGCATGAAGAAGTAGGCGGCGAGCAGATCGAGCACCCCCGCCAGGCCGAGGAAGAACGCGAAGCCGCGCACCGGACCGACCGTCAGCCACCAGAGCAGGCCGGCGCCGATGAGCGAAGCCACGTCGGCCTTCACGATGGTGCTCCACGAGCTCGAGAACGCCTTGTCGGTGGCGGATCGAACCGATCGACCGTCGCGGACCTGCTCGCGCATGTGCTCGTAGTAGACGACGTTGGAGTCGACCGACACGCCGACAGACACGATGAGGCCGGTGATCCCGGCGAGGGTGAGCGCCAGCCCCTGCGTCTCGCCGAGCAGGGCGATGATCGACCACAGCAGCGCGCCCTCGACGAGCAGCTTGGCGACGGCCAGCACGCCGAGCAGGCGGTAGAAGGCGATCATGTAGCCGGCGACGAGGACGAAGCCCACGAGGCCGGACCACAGGCCGGCCCGCAGGGCGTCCTCACCGAGCGTGGCCGACACGATCTGCACCTGCTGCTGCTCGAACTCGACGGGGAGCGCGCCGTACTTGAGCACGGTGGAGAGGTTGCGGGCCGACTTCTCGGTGAAGCTGCCCGAGATCTGGATCTGGTCCCGCGAGAACTGCGCCTGTTCGATGGCCGGCGCCGAGATGACCTCGCCGTCGAGCACCACGGCGAGCTGACCGGTGGGGCACGTCGCCGCCTTGGCGTTGCACTGCGCGGCGGCGGTGTTGAACTTGCCGATGCCGTCGGCTCCGTCCTTGAAGGTCGGGTTGACGATCCACTGGCCGCCTTGGCCGAGGCCGGCGTTGGCCCCTTCGAGCGAGTCGCCGCTGAGCAACGTGGGGCCGAGCAGATACTGCGCCACGACCTCGCCGCTGTCGGGATCGCACTGCGGGAGCAGGACGGCCTGGTCGGGAAGATCAGCCTCGTCGGGTACGCCGGCGGTGCACACGTCGGGGCTCAGCGGGGCCGGAGCACCCGTTCCCGCGCAGCCATCACCCGAGTTCTGCTGGGTGGTGAGCGCCGAAGGGTCGAGCCCAGGGTCGACGGTGGGATCGGCGACCGCCGTGGGGTCCGTCGTGGCGTTGGGGTCGGCGGCGTTGGGGTCGGCGGCGTTGGGGTCGGCCGCCGCGCTGGTGTCGGTGGTCGGCAGCGTCGAGTCGGTGACGGTGTCGGAGGTCTGTGCTCCGAGGGCGAGCTCACCTGATCCGGCACCGGCCAGACCGAGGCCCTGCTCGTCGCCCGACGGGGTGTCGGTCGTCGCGCCCGGATCGACCGTGATGGTGCTGTCGGTCGTCGCTTCGGGGTCCACGGCGGTGGTGCTGTCGGTCGTCGCGTCCGCTTCGGTGGGAGGACCTCCGACTGCGCACACCGGGCGGAAGCGGAGCTGGGCGGTCTGGCCGACCAGTTCGAGGGCCCGGTCGCGATCTTCGACCCCGGGGATCTGCACCAGGATCGTGTCGCCTTGGCGGGCGATCTCGGGCTCGGCGACACCGAGCGCATCGACTCGATTGCGCACCACGCTGATGGCCTGGTCGATGGCATCGCTCGGGGGATCGCCCTTGGGCTGGAGCACCACGGACACGCCACCCTGCAAGTCGAGCCCCAGCACCGGCGCGTTCCCTGCCAGCAACGTGTAGCTCAACGCTGCGAGCGCCACGAAGGCGAACCCCAGCACGCCGATCCACCGCCGCAACCCACGCTTGGCCACTTATGCCTCGTTCTCTGTCGTGGTCTCGACGACGTCGTCGTGACCGGCGACGGCACCGTTGCCGTCGTCCCCCTCGGATGAGGGTGCTTCGCTGTCGCTGACCGGAGTCTGTCCGATGTCCTGGGCGTCGTCCGAATCGGCGGATTCGCCCTCGTGGCCCCTGGAGCCGTCCTCGGCACCGGCGGGATCGACCCGTGCCGCCACCGAGCGCTTGGCGATCTTGATCTCCACGCCGTCGGCGATCTCGAGCTGCACGTAGTCGCCGTCGATGGCACAGATGACGCCGTAGATGCCCGATGTCATCATCACGTCGTCGTCGACCTTCAGGTCGTCCATGAGCGCCTGGTGGCGCTTGAGCTCACGCTGCCGCGGCAGGATCAGCACGACCCAGAAGGCGAGGAGGGTGAAGACGAGCAGGATGAGGATGGCCATGGGACGGACGCGAATCGTTCGGGGGACTTCCGGGGGTTCTCTCGGCTCGGCCGCGACCGCCGTCAGGCGGTGCCGCTCAGAGCGGGAAGCAGGCTAGCCGTCCACCGCCCCGGCGCAAGGTCACGACCAGACAGCCGCGATGTCCGATCGGAGCGCGTCCAACGAATGCGCGACGACGGCGGCACGGGCCCGCTGGGCGAGGCCGAGGATCCACGACAGGTTGTGCACCGTGCACAGCCTGGGGCCGGTGGGCTCACCGACCTGCAACAGGTGGCGGAGGTAGCCCCGGCTGTAGCGCGCACAGGTGGAGCACGGGCACTGCGGGTCGATCGGATTCTGATCCTCGGCATGGCGGAGGTTCTTGATGTTCAACCGCCCCGCGTCGGTGAGCAGGGTGCCGTGGCGCGCCAGCCGGGTGGGCAGCACGCAGTCGAACACGTCGACGCCGAGCGCGATCGCCTCGACGATGCTGCACGGATCACCGACCCCCATGAGGTAGCGGACCCGGTCGACGGGCAGCACCTCGGTGGTGGCCTCGAGGCCCTGCAGCATCTCGGGTCGGGGCTCGCCCACCGACAGCCCGCCGATGCCGTAGCCGTCGAAGCCGATCTCCAGGGTGCGCTCGACGCTCTCACGACGCAGCGCGGGGTCGGTGCCGCCTTGGACGATGCCGAACAGCGCCTGGGTCGACCCGGACTCACGAGCGGGCCGGTGCGCAGACTTCGCCCGCTCGGCCCACGCCGCGGTGCGCTCGACCGCCGTGCGCAGCTTGCGCTCGGTCGACGGCAGCGCGGGGCACACGTCGAGCACCATCTGGATGTCGGCGCCGAGCTTCTGCTGGATCTCGACGGCCAGCTCGGGTGACAGGTGGTGGGTGCTGCCGTCGTAGGTCGACCGAAACGTGGCGCCGTCGTCGTCGACCTTCGGGTTGAGCGAGAAGACCTGGAACCCACCGGAGTCGGTGAGCGTGTGCCCGTGCCACCCGGTGAAGCCCTCGAGGCCGCCGAGCGAGGCGACGACGTCGGCTCCCGGCCGGAGCATGAGGTGGTAGGTGTTGCCCAGCACCACCTGCGCTCCGAGTGCTTCGAGGTCAGCCGCGTCGATGGTGCGCACCGCACCTCGCGTTCCGACCGGCATGAAGCACGGCGTCTGGATCGTCCCCCGTGGCGTGGTCACCGTCGTCGCCCGCGCTCGACCGTCGCTGGCGGTGACCTCGACCTCGAACAGCGAGTCGGATCGGCGCTCAGCGGTCATCGGCCGTCCCCCGCAGTCCCAACCGTCCCAGCAGCCCCGCGCTGGAGCAGCATCGCGTCGCCGAACGAGAGGAACCGATAGGGCCCCGCCAGGGCGTGCGCGTACAGCTCGCGCCACCTCGGACCGACACCCCGCTCCCCGCCACTCGGACCGACACCCCGCTCCCCGCCGCTCGGACCGACACCCCGCTCCCCGCCGCTCGGGCGGAGGAAGGCATCGACGAGGACGAGCAGCGACGACCGGGGCTGGTGGAAGTTCGTCATCAAGACGTCGACGACCTGGAACGGGTGGTCGCCGTGGATGAACAGCTCGGTGCGGCCCTCCAGCCGACCGGTGGCCGCGGCCGACTCCAGGGTGCGCACGGTGGTCGTGCCGACCGCGACGACGCGCCGACCTCGGTTCGTTGCCGCCGTGACCCGCTCCCAGGTGTCGGGCTCGATCCGGTAGCGCTCCGAGTGCATGACGTGATCTTCGACCCTGGCCGCAGCGATCGGCCGGAACGTCCCGATCCCGACGGCCAACTCGACCGTGGCGATCTCGACGCCGCGGTCGACGAGTCGGCTCCACAGCTCCGGGGTGAGGTGCAGGCCGGCGGTCGGCGCCGCCACCGAGGAGGGCACAGCGTCGGCCACCGAGAACGTGGTCTGGTACCGATCGGGATCGGTGAGCGGCGTGGTGATGTAGGGCGGCAGCGGCACGGCACCCGCGGCGCGGATGGCGTCGAGCTGCGTGACGACGTCGGCGTGGCGGACCTCGACGATGCGCGTGCCGTCGCTCGGGTCGTGCCCGATCTCGACCGCGAGATCGACCCCGGGGGCCGCCGACCGCACCACGGTTCCCGCCTGCAACCGACGACCGGGTCGGACGAGTGCGACCCACTGCTGTGGTCCGTGCTCGGCGATCGGTGCACCCGCGAGGGGTTCGAGGAGGAAGACCTCGGCGTGGCCGCCGGTGTCCTTCACCAGGTTGAGGCGGGCCGGAAGCACACGGGTCTCGTTGACGACCACCAGGTCCCCCGGGTGCAGGAGCTCCACGAGGTCGCTGACGTGGCGGTCCTCCGGTGCGCGACCCGCACCTCGATCGACGAGCAGGCGCGCCGCGTCGCGCGGCTCGACCGGGGTCTGGGCGATGCGCTCGTCGGGCAGCTCGTAGTCGAAGTCCGTGGTCTCCATGGCCCGGGGATCCTAACGATGCGTGCGACGCCGCCGACCGGGTCCGGAACGGAGCTCCGGCGCGGGTAGCGGGGGCGAAACCCCTCAGCCTTCGAAAAGGCTCGGCGGCTCGTCCGAGGCCATGAGCGGCGCGCTGGGCGGCGCCAGCAGACCGAGGTGGCCCCAGGCCGACGGCGTGGCCACCCGTCCCCGAGGGGTGCGCATGAGCAGCCCCTGCTGGATGAGGAAGGGCTCGTACATGTCCTCGACGGTCTCGGTGGCCTCCCCGACCGCGATGGCCAGGGTGGACAGGCCCACCGGTCCGCCGCCGAAGCGCTCGCAGATGGACGTGAGGATGGCCCGGTCGACCTTGTCGAGTCCGAGGTCGTCGACGCCGAACACGGCCAGCCCCGCACGGGCGGTGGCGTGGTCGATGGTGCCGTTGCCGCGCACCTCGGCGAAGTCGCGCACCCGGCGCAGCAGCCGGTTGGCGATGCGGGGCGTGCCCCGCGCCCGGCGCGCGACCTCGGCCGCGCCGGCCGCGTCGATCTCGATGCCCAAGATCCCGGCGGCTCGGTCGACGATGCGTTCGAGGTCGGCGTCGGAGTAGTAGTCGAGGCGGGCGACGAGCCCGAAGCGATCGCGCAGAGGCCCGGTGATCATGCCGGTGCGGGTCGTGGCGCCCACCAGCGTGAAGCGAGGCAGGTCGAGGCGGATCGACCGCGCCGCCGGGCCCTTGCCGAGCACGATGTCGAGCTGGAAGTCCTCCATCGCCGGATAGAGCACCTCCTCGACGGCGCGCGACAGGCGGTGGATCTCGTCGATGAAGAGGACATCTCCCTCCCCCAGCCTCGTGAGGATGGCGGCGAGATCGCCGGCCCGATCGAGGGCGGGACCCGACGTGATGTGCATCCCCACCCCCATCTCGGCGGCGACGATGCTCGACAGCGTCGTCTTGCCCAGCCCCGGCGGGCCGGCGAACAGGAGGTGGTCGGCGGCCTGACCCCGTCGCTGGGCGGCCTCGAGGATGATCTGGAGGTGCTCGCGCAACTCGGGCTGACCGACGAAGTCGTCGAGGTGACGGGGCCGCAACCCGCCTTCGTCGCCGAGGCCCACCACGGGATCGACGGCCTCGGCCAGGACCTCTTCGGGTGTCGCGTCGGGGCGGAGGATCTCGTCGCGCATCAGCTGACCGCCAGCTGCTGGAGCGCGAGCTTGAGGAGATCGCCGGACTCGCCCTCGTCGGGCAGCGCGCGGATGGCCTCGGTGATCTCGTCGCTGCCGTAGCCCAGGTTGGCGAGCGCGTCTCGGACGTCGGCGCGTGGGTTGGCGGGCACGCCCGCGGCCCGATCGGCAGACGAGGAGACCACCGCATCGGTGACTGCGACGTCGAGGCGGGACTTGAGCTCGATGAGCAGGCGGGCCGCGGTCTTCTTGCCCACGCCCGGCACGAGGCACAGCGCGGCGTCGTCGTCGTCGGCCAGCACGCGGCGCAGGGCGGTGGGGTCGTGGACCGCGAGGATGGCCAGGGCCAGGCTCGGTCCGACCCCGTGGGCGCCGATGAGCGCCTCGAAGCAGCGGCGCTCGTCGGCGCTGCGGAACCCGTAGAGGGCTTCGATGTCTTCACGACGGTGGTGGTGCGTGAACACGAACACCTCGCCCCCGGGCTCGCCGAGCTCGACCTCCGTGATGGGCGTGACGACGACCCGGTAGCCGATGCCGGCGACCTCGATGAGCACCTCGCCCTCGTCGGCGTGGTCGACCAGGGTGCCGCGCAGCGAGCCGATCATGGCGACACCCCGGCTCGTGCCGAGCGAGCGGCCGCGGCGCTGGTGGCCCGATCGGCCGCCGCATGCAAGGGCGCCATGGCGAGGTGGCACAGCGCGAGCGCCGCGGCGTCGGCCGCATCGGGAGGGTGGGGCACCGCGTCGAGCCCCAGCAGCACCTGCACCATCTCCTGCACCTGCCTCTTGTCGGCGCCGCCGTGACCGGCGACGGCTTCTTTCACCTGGTTCGGGGAGTACTCCACCACATCGCAGCCGGCCCGCGATCCGGCGGCCATGGCGAGACCGCTGGCCTGGCCGACCGACATGGCCGTGCTCGTGTTGGCCGTGAACAGCACCCGCTCGATGGCCACGACCTGCGGGGTGAACTCGGCGAGGAGCTCCTCGAGGTCGCGCTGGAGGTCGGCCAGGCGCGCCGCGAGGGGCACGTCCTTGGAGGTGGTCAGCACCCCGATGGATCGGGGGCGCGTCGAACGGCCGACCTGTTGCAGCACGGCATAGCCGCACCGGGTGACTCCGGGATCGATGCCCAACACGAACACGTGTACGACCCTAGTCAGCAGGGGTGACACGGAGGTGGACCTTGATCCGCGGGTGCTACCTGCCGATGGACCAGCCGTGACCGTGTCCGACGCTGCGCGCCCGCATCCCGACCCCTCCCTCGACCCCTCAACCGGCGCCCTCGTCTCCGGCGACCTGGGCACCGGCGACCTGGGCACCGGCGACCCGATCGTCTCGCTCCAGCACATCAGCCGCCGCTTCGGCACCGTCCAAGCGCTCGACGACCTCTCGATGGAGGTGCCCGCCGGTCGCATCACGGTGCTGCTCGGACCGAACGGAGCCGGCAAGACCACGGCCATCCGCGCCATCACCGGGGCGGTCACCCCTGATCACGGCATCGTGGCCACGTTCGGCCTCGACCCCGACTACGACGGCGAGTCGATCCGTCGGCGGTGCGGCGTGGTGTCGGCCAAGCCCGCCCTCTACGACCGCCTCACGGGTTGGGACAACCTCCAGTACTCGGCCGAGCTCTACGGCATGGGTCGCAACGCCCGCGAGCCGATCATGGCTGCCGCCACCCGGTTCGGGATCCAGAACGCCCTCGACAACCAGGTCGGTGGGTACTCGACCGGCATGAAGACCCGGCTCGCCCTGGCCCGGTCGATGCTGCACGGTCCCGACCTGCTGCTCTACGACGAGCCCACCTCGGGCCTCGACCCCGAGTCGTCGCACGCCGTGCTCGAGCTGATCCGCGAGATGACCGCGGAAGGACGCACCGTCGTGATGTGTACGCACCTGCTCGTCGAGGCCGAGGGCCTCGCCGACCAGATCGTCGTGCTCGAATCGGGCACCGATCTCCTCGCCGGCTCGCAGGCGGGGCTGACCCGGCGCTACTGGCCCGACGACATCGTCTACCTCGACGCCGAGACGCCGAGCGACCTCGACCGGATCGACGCGTTGCCCGGCATCTTGGGCCGCCGCGAAGTCGCCACGACGAGCGGGCAGCGCACCGAGGTCCGTCTCGACACGCTCGACCGGATCCCCGACATCGTCACGCGCCTCGCGGCAGAGGGAGTGCGCCTCACCCGCGTGGAGCCCCACCAGCCCACGCTCGAGGACCTGTACTTCGCGGTTCGTGCCGAACGACGGCGCCAGGAGGGCGACGCGGCACCGATCCGGACACGCCTCGACGCTGACGAGGGGGACGTCCGATGAACCTCCAACGCGTGAACACGATCATGCGCAAGGAGCTCCGCCAGCTGGCTATCTCCAAGGACTTCTGGATCCCAATGGCACTGCTGGGCGGGTTCTTCTTCCTCATCGTCCCGGCGTTCCTCCTCAGCATCATCAACTCGCTCGGCAACGTCGGCGCGGTCCAGCAGGTCTCGGATGCCCTCAAGCTGCTGCCTCAAGCCGCCCAAGAAGCGGTCCCCCAGGACGCGGCACCCGGCACGCAGGTCTCCTACGTGCTCGCCGTGTACCTCTTCGCCCCGATCGCAGTGGTCGTGCCGCTCACGATCTCCACCGCCGTCGGCTCCTCCACGATCGTCGGTGAGCGCGAGCGCGGAACCGGCGAGTTCCTCGCCCACTCCCCTGCCGACGTGAAGGAGATCTACCTCGGCAAGCTGCTCGCCAGCCTGATCCCCGGCTACCTGACCACCGTGATCGGCTTCACCTGCTACTCGCTGCTCGTGAACCTGATCGTCGGACCCGACGTCGGTGGCTGGTTCTTCCCGACGGTGTCGTGGTGGATCCTCATCTTGTGGGTGCTCCCGCCCTTCCTCGCCCTCGCTCTGTCGCTCGTCCTGCGCCTGTCGGCCCGGGTGAAGAGCACCGCCGCGGCGCAACAGGCCGCGGGGCTCATCACCTTCCCGCTGATCATCATCGCCTACGGCCAATCGACGGGTGCACTGCTCGGGAGCGGAGCACCGGTACTGTCGATCGTCATCGGGGCAGTGGCGTGGCTCATCGCGCTCGTGAGCCTGGCCACGGGGTTCCGATCGCTCACCCGTGCCCGCCTGCTCGGGGTCGCCGACGAACAGTGAGCCGCTGATGACCTCGAATCCTCGTACAACCCGACACAGGACCCGCCGACCGGCCGTGCTCGTCGTCGTCGCCCTGTTCGCGGTGGCCGGGCTTGCCTGCACCCCGAAGGGCAACCCGGTGGGAGTCGTCGACCTCATCCGCACCGATGCCGCGGGCCGGGTGGTAGCCGACGGGTGGGCCTTCGATCCCGAGACCCCGGGCACCGTCGCCATCGAGCTCCGCGAAGGCACCAAGGTGCTCGCTTCGGGCCGTACCGGCTCGCCCCTGCGCCCCGATGTGGCCGCGGCCTATCCCGGCCAGGCCACGAGCGCGGCCGGCTTCTCGCTGGCGACGCCGGTGCTCAGCCCCGGCCTCCACACCGTCTGCGTCTGGGCGAAGAACAAGGGCATCGGCACGGGCGACACCAGGCTCGGCTGCATCGACGTCGGACTCGACTCCTTCTCGCTCGTCGGGGACTCGCTCGGCGTCGGCGTCGAGTCGAGCCTTCGCACGCGGATCGCGAACGCATGGCCGGGATCGAGCCTGACCAGCCGGGTCCAGGCCGGGTCGTCGCTGAGCTACGCCGTGACGGGGATCAACCAGTTCAAGGGCACGGCCGATGTCATCGTCGTCTCGTCGGGAGCCAACAACCTGCTCAGCTCGACGATCGCCGCCGACCTCCGAACCGCCCTCGGCGCGACCGTCGGCGCTCGCTGCGTGGTGTGGCCCACGGTGTCGGAGCGCATCTACGGCGACCCCACCGCTCCCCCCACGACGGGCACCGCGGCGCAGTGGAAGGCGGGGGCGCAGACCTTCAACGCCACCCTGCGCGCCGAGGCTGCGGCGCGCGCCAACCTCCACGTCGCCGACTGGGCCCCCGTCGTGACCGCGACCGCGAGCTACACGGGAACCGACGGCCTCCACCACACGGCGTCCGGCACCACCGCGTTCGCCACCCTGATCACCCAGACCATCGCCGCCAACTGCTGACGGCCAACTGCTGACGGCCCGCTGCCGACGGCCCGCTGCCGACGCCCACCTGCTGGTTGCTGATCGCTCAGGTCACCGCGGTCGACGGCGGGCAGGCCCGGACTGCCTCGGCCAACTCGTCGGTGGCCCGGAACGCCAGCCCCGCGGTGGACCGGTGGGCGTAGCGGATCACCCCGTCGCCGTCGACCACGAACACCGACCGCCGGTAGAAGCCCATCGGCCCGATCGTCGAGTAGGCCTCACCGACCGCCTTGGTCTCGTCGGACAGCAACGGGAAGGCGAAGGGACCCTCGGTCCGGATGAACCCGGCGTGCTCGTCGATGGACTGCGGGCTGATGGCCAGCACCTTGGCGCCGAGCTCGGCGAACTGGCTGATGTCCGCGGAGTACGTCTGCAGCTGCACCGTGCACACCGGCGTGTTGTCGGCCGGGTAGAACACGAGCACGACGGGAGAGCCCCGGTAGGCGGACAGGGTGAGATCGCGACGGATCGCACCGAGTCCGTCGATGCTGGGCAGGGTGAAGTCGGGCGCCGGGTCGCCGACGCGAACGGTCACCGTCAATCGACCGAGATCTCGGCGAAGAGCGCGTCGGGGATGTCGAAGTTGGCGTAGACGTCCTGCACGTCGTCGAGCTCGTCGAGCGCATCGATGACCCGGAGCACGGCCTTGGCCGCCTCGGCCGAGTCGAGCTCGACGGTCGACGTGGGCAGCATGGTGACGTCGGCCGAGAGGAAGGCGATGCCCGCCTCTTCCAGCGCGGTCCGCACCGCGGGCAGGTCGGTGGGTGCGCTGGTGAGGCGCCACGTGTCACCTTCGTCGACCAGGTCCTCGGCTCCCGCGTCGAGCGCGGCGACCATGATGTCGTCCTCGTCGATCTCCTTGGCCACGATCACGACGCCCTTGCGTTCGAACTGCCAGGCCACCGCGCCGGGCTCGGCGATGGATCCACCCTGCTTCTTGAGCATGGACCGGATGTCGCCACCGATGCGGTTGCGGTTGTCGGTGAGCACCTCGATGAGCAGCGCGATGCCGTGCGGGGCATAGCCCTCGTAGGTGATGGGCTCGTAGGTGACGCCTTCGAGCTCGCCGGTGCCGCGCTTGATCGCCCGTTCGATGGTGTCCATCGGCACGGACGCGTCTCGCGCCTTCTGGAACATCGTGCGCAAGGTCGGGTTCATGTCGGGATCGCCGCCACCGGACCGCGCCGCCACCTCGACCTGACGGATGAGCTTGGCGAAGAGCTTGCCCCGCGCCTTGTCGGCCGCCCCCTTCTTGTGCTTGATCGTTGCCCACTTGGAATGGCCGGACATCAGGTCACCTCGGATTCGGCTCGCCTGGACCTCGCGGTGCGGAGACGAGCTCTCGCAGGGCGGGGGCGGGACGGGCATCGATGGCGGACAGGACAAGACGGTGGACTCGGTCGTCGGTGCCGAGCTCGGGGTGGAACGACGTGACGACGACCGGACCCTGCCGACACAGCACGGGCGCGCCGCCGACGGTGGCGAGCACGTCGACGCCGGGCCCGACCCGGTCGACGACCGGGGCCCGGATGAACGCCGCGTGCAGCGGCGGCTCGCCCAGCGCGGGGACGTCGAGATCGGCTTCGAACGAGTCGATCTGGCGACCGAAGCCGTTGCGGCGGACATCGATGTCGATCGCCTGGAAGCTGCGCTGGTCCGCGCGTCCGTCGAGCACCTGGTCGGCCAACATGATCATGCCGGCGCAGGTTCCCAAAGCGGGGAGCCCTCCCGCAAGCCGTTCGGCCAGCGGCTCGAAGATCGCGCTGCGTTCGAGCAGCATCGAGATGGTGGTGGACTCGCCGCCAGGGATGACGATGGCGTCGAGATCCTCGAGATCGGCAGGCACCCGCACCTCGAGCGCGGTGGCACCAAGGCGCCCCAGCGCAGCGATGTGCAGCGCGAAGGCGCCCTGGAGGGCGAGGACGCCGACGACTGGCCCGCTCCCCGCCGCTCGAGCGACCGGCCCGCTCCCCGCCGCTCGAGCGACCGGCCCGCTCCCCGCCGCTCGGGCGACTGGCCCGCGCTCAGCGGTCACCAGCCGCGGTCGGCGAGCTTCGTCTCGAGCGAGTCGATCTCGAGGCCGGGCATGGCGGCACCGAGGCCCCGGCTCACCTTGGCGATGATGGCGGGGTCCCGGAAGTTGGTGGTGGCCTCGACGATGGCGCTGGCCATGCGCGACGGGTTGGAGCTCTTGAAGATGCCCGAGCCCACGAAGACAGCCTCGGCACCGAGCTGCATGACCAGTGCGGCGTCGGCCGGCGTGGCGATGCCGCCGGCGCAGAACATCGGCACGGGCAGCTTGCCCGTCTCGGCGAGCTCCTGGACGAGCGGCAGCGGCGCCCGGAGCTGCTTGGCCCACTCGAACTGCTCGGCGGGGTCGGCGGTGGTGATCTTGCGGATGTCGCCCAGGATCGAACGAAGGTGGCGGACCGCTTCGACGATGTTGCCCGTGCCCGCTTCGCCCTTGGAGCGGATCATGCACGCGCCCTCGCTGATGCGGCGCAGCGCCTCGCCGAGGTTCGTCGCCCCGCACACGAACGGCACGGTGAAGGCCCACTTGTCGATGTGGTGGGTCTCGTCGGCCGGCGTGAGCACCTCGCTCTCGTCGACGTAGTCGACGCCGAGCGACTGGAGCACCTGAGCCTCGGCGAAGTGGCCGATGCGTGCCTTGGCCATGACGGGGATGGTGACGGCTTCCTTGATCCCCTCGATCATCTCGGGGTCGCTCATGCGGGCCACGCCGCCGTCGCGACGGATGTCGGAGGGGACGCGCTCGAGGGCCATGACGGCCGTGGCACCGGCGTCTTCGGCGATGCGAGCCTGCTCGGGATCGACGACGTCCATGATGACGCCGCCCTTGAGCATCTCGGCGAGCCCTCGCTTCACGAGCTGGGTGCCGGTGGCGCGGGTGCCGGGAGCAGGTGCGGAGTCGGTGAGGTCGTCAGCCATGCCCGCAAGTCTACGTGGGGATCCGGGCCGCTCGAACGGAGATCGCCGAGCGGCGCGCGCTTGGTCGGGCTGACCCCTCACCGTCGAGGAGTCCGCCCGAGGCGACCGGAGATCGGCCGGGTCGACGAGACCGGACCGGCGGCTCAGGTCCCGCCGAGGTGTCAGGCCCGCAGGGCGAGGATCTCGCCTGCGGCAACCGGATCGAGCGGGGTGAGGGCGGAGCCCACCTCGGGCAGCGAGACCCAGGTGCGACCCGGGGTCAGCTCGATGGGCTGACCGGCGTCGTCGGTGAGCGTCCATGGATCGAGCGCCGACTCGCGGCTCCAGGTTCCATGGATCACCTTGCCGTTGGTGAGGACGAACGCCTCGCCACCGCCGGTGCTGAGCGCCATGGGTGAGCGCGAGTCCGACGGGCTCACCCCGTACTCCAGGAACAGGACGACGACGTTCTGCGGGGAGACCTGCATCCCGTTCGAGTCGACCGTGGCGCTCGAACCACGCGGATGGGTCTGGTCGACCTGGAAGCGGTCCCAGCCACCCCGCTCCGCGTCCCACACGTAGTCGGCTCGTACGCCGTTGCCGTAGTCGATGGTGGCCCCGGGTGCGTCGGCTCCCGCCGTGGAGACCGTGTCGGGGGCGAGGAAGGAGAACACCGGCGGCGGCGGCGTGCCCGGGCTCTCGGCACCGATGGCGGCGACGTTCGCGTAGAGGTTGTGCGGCGCCTTGCGGCTGTTGTCGCGCCAGTAGTGCCCCGTGGCCACGCTGTAGCTGCGATCGATCAGCCCGCCCATGGCTTCGGCGTTGGCCACCTCGCCCGTGACCCCGGGGTTGGCGCCCGACCACACGAGCAGCGGCGTGCCGAGGCTCCCCACGAGGGTGGGGTCCGAGCTGCGGGCCGAGCGGACCGGACCGACCGACTCCGGCAGGTTGGACTGGTAGACGAGCGCGTAGCGCGTGATGCCCTCGACGAGCAGCTCGTAGACCATGTCGGCCTCGTTGAGGCCGGTCTGGGGACGGGCGTCGGGGCTGTTGTCCATCTTGACCACCACCGCCTTGCCTTCGACGGCGGCCGGATCGGGGCTGACGACACCGGTGAGCGGCCACACGGTGGGCGCCGGCGCGGTGGTCGTGGTCTCGGGCGCGCTGCTCGACGACGACGACGGCGCGGCGGAGCTGACGGGCTCGTCGCCCGAGGACCCGCAGGCGGTGACGGTGGCCAGCAGCGTCAGCGCGGCTGCGGCAGCAAGGATCGGGCGACGTTGCACAGGGGTCCTCCATCGCCTCCCGGTGGGGAGGCCAGCGGTGTCCGCCCGCCGGGAGAAACTGTAGGGATCCACGCGCGATGGGTGGTGGACCTCCGACGTGCTGGAGTGGGCCGCACGGGCCGGGATGGCCGCGACGGGCCGGTTGGCCGCGACGGGCCGGGGGATCTGGTGCTGCATGTACTTCGGTCCTGCTGTGGGGGGTGGGTGATGTGGGGGGGTGATGTGGGGGGGGGTGAGGCGGGGCGAGGTGCGCGCCTGGTCGAGGCGGATATGAGGCCAGGGCCTAGAGCTCGCGGAGAGCGGCGATGCGGTCCTCGATGGGTGGGTGGGTGTCGAACAGATGCGACCACTTGTTCTTTCGACGCGTGGTCCCCTCGTATTGAGCCATCGGCTCTTCGATCCACAGATGTGCCGTGGATCGGTTGTTCCCCTGCACCACCGTCTGGTCATCTCGCAGCTTTTCGAGGGCGGCGATCAGTCCCGGTGGATAGCGGGTCATCTCGATGGCCGAGATGTCGGCGAGCGCCTCCCGGCGGCGACTCAGCGCGAACTGCATGAGCGCGGCGGCCAGCGGCGCCAGGATCAAGAAGACCAGGGAGAGCACGGCGACGATGGCGTTGCCGCCGTTGTCGTTGCTGTTGCGGCGTCCACCGAAGATGAGGAAGCGCAGGCCCATGTCGGAGATGAGGGCGACGACGCCCACCATGATGACGGCGAGGGTCGACACCAAGATGTCGTAGTTCTTGATGTGGCTGAGCTCGTGGGCGAGCACGCCTTCGAGCTCGATCCGGTTCATCTTGGAGAGCAAGCCCGTGGTGACCGCGACTGCGGCGTGCTTGGGGTCACGGCCGGTGGCGAAGGCGTTGGGGGCCTCGTCGTCGACGATGTACAGCCGAGGCATGGGAAGGCCGCTGGCGATGCACAAGCCCTCGACGAGGTTGTGGAGCCGGGCGTACTCCTCGGGATCAGCCGGGTGGGCCCGGTTGACGCGGAGCGCCACCTTGTCGGAGTTCCAGTAGGACCCCATGGCTATCGCCACCGCGATCACGAAGGCGAAGGCCACCCCGATCCAGCCGAACTGGAACAGGAAGGACATCGCCACGCCGACCGCGGTGACGAGGAGTATGAAGATGGCGATCAGCGCGACGGACTTGCGCTTGTTCTGGGCTACCTGGTCGTACAGGGGATTCCTCGGGAGAGCTCAGCCTGACGCGATGCGTCAGAACTCCACCTTGACCGGACCCTTCGACTCGTCATCGGCCTGGAAGAACTCGCGCGGTCCGAACTTGAACGGACCGGCGATGAGCAACGACGGGAAGGTCTGGATCTTGGTGTTGTACTGGTACACCTGGTCGTTGTAGTACTGCCGGGCGTAGGCGATCTTGCCCTCGGTGCCCGTCAGCTCTTCCTGCAACGCCAGGAAATTCTGGTTCGCCTTGAGGTCCGGATAGGCCTCGGACACGGCGAACAACGACTTGAGTGCTCCGCTGAGCACGTTCTCGGCTTCGGCCTGCTGGTGCGGACCGTCGGCGGACACGGCCATGTTGCGGGCCTGGGTGACCCCCTCGAGCGTCTCTCGCTCGTGGGTGGCGTAGCCCTTGACCGTCTCGACCAGGTTGGGGATGAGGTCGTAGCGCCGCTTGAGCTGCACGTCGATCTGCGCCCAGGCGGCGTCGATGCGGTTCCGCAGCTTGACCAAGCTGTTGTACAGCACGATCAGCACGATCGCGAGAAGGACGACGATCCCGATCAGGACCAGCGCGATGACCATCGGGGGAGCATACCGGTCCGACCTGCGCGATCGAGGGCACCTGCGCTCGCAAGACCACCGAGACCGCGCCGTCAGGACGAAATTGCGTCGATCGCCGTCGCTCTACGACGGCGGGACACGCAATTTCGGGTGACGAGCGCCGTCAAGGCGACGCCGTTCGGCCGATCACCTGCTCGTAGAGGCCGACGTAGGTGGCCGCGAGGCTGTCCATGGAGAAGTGGGCCGCCCGCTGCTCGCCCGACTGGACGAGGGCACGACGGTGCGCGTCGTCGCTCAGCACGTGGCGCAGGGCGGCGCTGAGCGCACCTGGGTCGCCCGGCGGAACCAGCACCGCGTCGACGCCGGAGCGGGCGACGTTGGCGTAGCCCGTGAGGTCGCTGGCGACCACCGCGGTGTCGGCGGCCATGGCCTCGAGCAGGACGACCCCGAACGATTCGCCACCCAACGAGGGGGCGCAGAAGACGTCGGCACCGCGCATCCTCGACGCCTTCTCCGCCTCGCTGACCCGGCCCAGCCACTGGATGCGCTGATCACCGGCCACCTTGGCCCGCAGCTCGGCAGTCTCGGGACCGTCGCCCGCGATCCACAGCCTGGTCGAGGCAGGCAGGTCGCCCATGGCGGTGAGCAGGACCTCGAGGCCCTTGCGCGGCTCGTGCCGTCCGATGAAGAAGATGGTCGGACCCTCGGTGGGCCACGGCTCAGCCTTCTGGAACTGGGCGGTGTCGACGCCGTTGAAGACCTGGGTGTACTCCCCGCCCAGTGCTTCCTTGGCGAGCACCTCGGCTTCTTCGGACACGACGCAGCGCAGGTCGAGCTTGTTGGCCCCCCAGCGGGTGAGCGGCACGAACCAGCGGTACCCCGCGCTCACCCCCGCGGCGTGGAACGTGCCGACGAGCGGTTGCGACTTGAAGACCAGCGCCGTCTGGCACGGACCGGGACTGAGCGGCTCGTGCAGGTGGACGATGTCGAACTGCTCGTCGCGCAGCGCTCGCATGGTTCGGAGCTGGGCCGAGATGTCGGGGGCGATCGGCGCAACCGAACCGTTCGCCGCCGTCGGCAGGCTGGCGCCCAACGGGGTAACGCTCGCATCGGGCGGCGGTCCGTCGCACGGCCCGAGGACGCGCGCGTGGTGACCCAGCTGCCGAAGCGCCCGGGCCAACCCCAACACCTGCCCCTGGACGCCGCCCGGAACGGACAGGCTGTAGGGGCTGATCAACCCGATGCGCACGTCAGAACCTTACTGTCGACGCCCGAAGCCCCGGGGAGACGGGATCGGCGCCGACCTCGCGCCGCGGCGTCGGTCGGCCCTGGGGTCGCGGCCGACGCCCTTCAGGACCGCAGCGAGGCGAAGGCGTCTGGTCGCCGCTGGGGCTTGCCGATCGCGTCGAGCGCATCGAAGTCGCTCGGCCAGTTCGGCTGCTGGAGGTGCCACTGATCGGGAGCACGTCCGATGAGCACCTCGAGGCGCTTCGCGACCTCCTTGGTGACCCGGGTGACGTCCTCTCGCATGCGGCCTTGTCGCTCGGCCTCGATCGGGCCTTCGATCACGGCGTAGTGCCCGGCGCCCCGGAAGTAGATCGCACCGGTGAGCAACGTGGCGCCGGTTCGCAGCGCCATGAGGGCGGGACCGGTCGGCATCGTGGTCGGCTCACCGAAGAACTCGACGGGCACCCCGGTGCCCTCGATGTCGCGGTCGACGAGCAGGCACACGACCTGGTTGGCCTTCAGTGCCCGGAGCACGGCTGGTCCGGCATCGGGGCCGAGCACCACGATGTTCATGCCCAGCTCGGCCCGGAAGCCGATCATGAAGTCGAGGAGCTCCGGCGGCTCGACCGACTCGACGACGACGGTGATGGGCTCGTTGGCGACACGCGCCATCCAGAACCCCGCCCACTCCCAGCCACCGAGATGAGGCAGGGCGAGGACGACGCCCTTGCCACGGCGCAGCCCGTCGAGGATGTTGCCGTAGCCCTCGTAGGCGAAATCGGCGTCGATGGCCGGTGGGGCGATGTCGCGCAGCCGGAAGCTGTCGATCCAGTACCGGGTGTAGAGCCGGAACGTCTCGAGGGTCGCTCGTTCGAGCGCCGCGCCTTCGAGGCCGGGACGAGCCCGGCGCAGGTGTCGCTCGACGAGCATGCGCCGTTCCTTCGACGCCCGCATGGCGACCCAGCTCGCCCCACGACCCAATCCGTCCACGACCGGCGCGGGCAGTGCACGGGAGATGTTCGATGCGGTGCGGTAGGCCGCAGAGATCGGTTCGAACGCCACGATGAGCCCCGGCTACGCCGTTCGGCCTTCGGGGGGAAACGGTCGCAGGCCCCGAGAGGTCACTCGCCGCGGTCGCGCCGACGCGATGACCAGGCCGAGGTCGTGCGGGCCTCACGGGTGCGCCGCGACGCCCGGGTGGTGCGGCGGGCGTTGCGGCGGTTCTGACGGGCCAGGACGACGGGGGGTTCGTTGCTGGCCTGCTTCCACACCTTGACGAAGCGTTGCCCCGCGGTGAGGACCGTGCCGGCGAGCATGAGCCAGAGCACGGCCATGAGCAGCGGGTCGAAGAGGAGGCCGATGCCGATGCACACGAGCCGCTCGGCCCGCTCCATGACACCTCCCTTGGCGTCGAAGCCGAGGGCCTCGGCCTTGGCCCGCTCGTAGGAGATGAGCATCGACATGGCGAGCACGGCGAGCGGGAGCACCGGGGCGTAGCCGCCCTCGGTGGAGGCGAGGTACCAGGCGATGCCTCCCAAGAGGAAGGCATCCGAGACGCGGTCCATCACGGAATCGAAGAACGCTCCCCGCTTGGAGGCCGTGCCGGACGCTTTCGCCACCGCTCCGTCGAGCACATCGGGCAGGGCGGTGAACACCAGGAAGACGAATCCCAGACGGAGGTAGCCGGCGCCGATCGAGACTGCCGCCGCGACGCTCATCAGGCCCCCGAGAGCGGTCAGGTGGTCGGCGGTGACGCCGGAACGGCGAAGCTTGAGTCCGACAGGGCGCAGGCCCGCCTCGAAGTTGCTCCGCCAGTGACCGTCCAGCATTCGGACTCCTCAGATCGACCCGATGTGCCGACAGCGCCGCGACCCGGATGGTCGACAGCGCCCGAAGATCGTACCAGCGCCGTTCCGACCCCCACCGCATCCAGGATGGGTCCGGCGACGGTCCACCAGGAGCGTGTGGGCGCACCGAGCCCTGGCGACCATGGCTCCGACCATGACACCGGCCACGACCAGACGGCATCGGGCAGACGGCATCGGGCAGACGGCATCGGGCGAACGGTGCAGGCTACGGTGCGCAGCCATGGCCGGCCTCGAGCTCTCCCGCATGTCACCCGGCGATGCGGAGGCCGCGCTGCGCTCGTACCCGCGCCGCTACCGCGAGCTCTTCGTCGCGGGTGACGGCGACGACATCGACGAGATCGCACACCGGATCGGCCCCGACGGCGTCAGCGCCGTCGACGTGCTCACCGACCTGTCCCGGACGTGGGCACTGCTGCGCGACGGCGTCAATCGCACGGTCACGGCCGACACGCCGGTGCTCCACGCCGGCGTGATCGACCCGGCCGAGCGGATCTGGCCCGACGGCCCACCCGAGCCTGTCCCGGAGGCACTCGAGCTCCTGGCTGGCGAGGCCGAGGCGTTCGCCGCCCAGGTCGGCCGGGTCCCCCTCGAGGGTTGGACTCGCGAGGCATCGATCGCCGACAGCACGGGGGTCGGCACCATCTCGGCCCTCGACCTCTTGCGTGAGGCGGTGCGCATCGGTCACGACGGGCTCGATCAGACCACCGGGATCCTCGCCGCGGTCCGGAGCTGACTCACCAGCAACGCGTGCACCGCTGGACCGCTGGACCGCTGGACCGCTGGACCGCTGGACGGTGTTCAGCTGCGTGGCGTGATGTCGGACCAGTCTTCGGGGTTCTCCTCGACGAACCACTCGACGACCGTTCCGTCGACGCCGTCGATGAGCACCAGCCCGCGCTGATCGGGGGGTTCCTCGGTGGAGTAGAGCAAGATGCGCCAGGTCGGGCGGCTGAGCAGCCCGCGCCAGCCCATCTGGGCCGACGCGTGCCCGACGGGGAACCCCACCGTGCGGGTGGCGACCACCAGGGCGTCGCGCTCGTCGACGTCGAGGTTCCAGCCCGCGATGAAGCTGTAGGCCCCGATGACCACCAGACCCGCGGCGGCCCACAGGAAACCGGCGTTGACCAGGACCGAGTCGTCGCCGGCCAGCGAGTAGAGGATCACGCAGAGCGCGGCCATGACCCAGTAGATGAGCGCCGGGATGCGACGACGGTTGTTGTTCGGAAACAGGTAGGGCCCGACGTAGCCGTGCGCCTGGAGATCGTCGGGAAGCGCGTCGCGGATCTCCTCATCCGACAGCGCGCTGGTCGGCTGGACGCCCGGCTCGGCGGCGCTGGGGGGGTCCTGCTTCGAAGGGTCGACGGCCATCACCGCGACCCTACCGGTCGGCTCCCGGGACGCGACAAACCAGCAAGACGGTACCCCGTCGTCTCAGCTCCGGGCCCCTGGGGCGAGCCCGAGGTGATCCAGGATCGCCGCGCTCTGCTCCCCCAACTGCAGAGCGGCGGTGCGACGTGCCTGTCGGCTCGACGTATCCCCCATCGCCGATTCGACCAGATCCACGAGCTGGTCCAGCTCGCGCCCGGTCGGTGCCTCGCTCAGAACGGGAGCGTCTCCTTCGCCCAGCAGCTCTCGCAGCGCCTCCACCTTGTGGGAGTTCCCACGGAGGCTGACGAGGGGCGTCCCTGCGCACGCGGCGAGGATCGACGGGTGGTATCGCCCCGACACGAACACTGCGGCAGAACCGAGGAGACTCGCTCCCTGCAGGATCGGAACGGTCACCGGGATGACCGGGACCCCGACCTTCCGACCCACCTCGGTCAGGTAGTCATCGCCAGAACACGTCTCGACGAGGACGATCGGCCGTCCGAGAACGCGGAGTCGTTCCACGATGGCGGAGTACGAGTGAGCCGCTCGCGGCTTGTCCAGCGACGCGTGAGAGCTTCCGGACACGGCGATGTAGGAGCCTTCTCGCAGCACTCGATCAAGGCCGAGGTGACGTTCCGGGAAGGGCGACATCGCGGCGCCACGCTCGGGGCGAAGCGCTTCAGGAGTGCCGAGCATCGAGGCCCAGGTGAACAGCGCGTCGGGCACCACGACCGACTCGACGCGGGGGGCGATCGCTCGTAGGACCACCTGGGAGCGGGGATCCCGCAGAGCGACGAGATCGCACGCACCCAGGGCCTCCGCCACCGCTTGAGCGGTTCCCGCCGATCGAGGCTTGTCCGGCGAGTCGGACACCATCGCGTTGACGTAGGCAACGCGTCGTCCGAAGTGCCGCGCCAGAGCGATCACCACGAACTGGGCGAGCATGTCGCGCCGTGGCGGATCTCGCAGGATGGCGGACCCTTCGCCGTTGATGACCACCATCTCGGCGGATTCGACCGCCGTGCACAGCCGATCGAAGTGGGCGACGTCTCTCCGTCTGCGGACGACCTCGCTCGCGGCCCAGGCGAAGTCCGGATCGCGGTAGTCACGGTGGTAGCCCAGCGCAGCGTTGACACGGAGTGCCCGGCGGCCGAACATCGCCGGGGTCGCTCGGTGGAACAGGGCGCGCCTCGCGACCTCGGCGGCCGGCCCTTGTGATGTCCACCACCGCGGACGGATCGGTTCGGGACGGGTGATGTCCGCCCGGATCAACCGATCCACCACCGTCGAGCGGGACTGGAGCATGTCGTCCAAGGCCCAGCTCGTCGACCGGCATCCCCAGTTCACGTTGTCGCGGTTGTCGCACACCAGGGTCACGGTCGGCACATGCGCGTCCACGGTGGTGCTCAAGCTGCCGGCCAGGCCGCTCGGACCCTGGCCCAGCACTGGCCGAGGGTCTCGGGCAGAACGCGGGTCTCGGCGATCGAGGTCATGAAGTTGGTGTCACCGTTCCAGCGGGGCAGCACATGGGCGTGCAGGTGGTCGGGCACCCCCGCTCCCCCGGCCTTGCCCAGGTTCATGCCGAGATTGACGCCCTCGCATCGGTACGCGGCTTTGAGCGCCACGACTGCGTCGCGCACGAGCTGCCACAGCTCGACCTGCTCGTCGGGGGTGAGCCCCTCGATGTGGGGCTCGGCTCGGTTCGGGAGCACGAGGAGGTGGCCGTTGGTGTACGGGTAGGCGTTGAGGATCACCGAGCAGGTGGCGCCCCGCCGCACGACGTAGGCCTCGTCGTCGGGCAGCCCGCTGCCGAGGATCCGCTCGAACAGCGAGCCGTGCTCATCGGGCGCGAGCTGGGCGTCATCCTCGCTGACCGCGGCGATGTAGGCGCTGCGCCACCCCGCCCACAGGTGATCGAGTCCGCTCACGCCTCCCGCTCCCCCGGCCCGCCGCACGCCTCATCCTCCGTTCTGGCGTCGATCGTCGCCGCTTTCCGGCGAAGATCGACGCAATTTCGGTG
>CAZALT010000030.1:0-26072 GCA_964485515.1 uncultured Rhabdothermincola sp.
CGGAGGGGCGCGGCGTCGGCGTCTTGTCCACACGCATGGCGACGTGGGCATGGCGGCGTCGGCGCAGCGAGGCACAATGGCGAGATGGATGTGACGGCATCTCTCGCCGTGCCCTGTGGCCCCGAGGATCTCTTCGCGGTCGTGCGCGACCTCAGCGACTACCCGGCGTGGCTCGGGCTCGTCGCCCGAGCAGCACCCACCGTCGCGGCCGACGTGGATCCGGGCCCGGCATGGGACATCGAGCTGCGGGGTCGGTTGGGTCCGCTGGCGCGGTCCAAGCGGTTGCGCATGGTGCGCTCGATCCATGCTGCGCCGAGCGCTTCGACCGACGGCGTGGGACAGGTCGTGTTCGAGCGCCGGGAGCTCGACGGTCGAGTGCACTCGACATGGCGCCTGGTCGCCGACATCTCGGCGGTGGACGAGGGAGCAGAGCTCGTCATGCACCTGCACTACGGGGGTGGCTTCGGCGGTCACGTGCTCGAGCGGATACTGGCCGACGAGATCGAGCAGTCCCGGCCCCGCCTCCAGGCGAGGGTGCTTGCCGGTTCCTGACCCTGAGACTAGGGTCACGCGGTCCGGCGGGCCGCAGAAACGCTTGGCGGACGCCGACACCTGACGATCCAGGGGAGGATCATGCGCTTCAACCGCATCGCCGCCGCATCCGCGGCAGCTGCACTCACACTCGGTACCACCTTGGTGCTTCCGGCCGTTGCCGGAGCCCAGGACACCACCACGAGCACCACGGAGGACACCACCACCACGACGGTGGCGCCGGTCGGACCCGATGTCACGCAGGCGGTGGACCTCACGCTCTCGTGCACCGCCGAACCCGATTTCAGTGCGATCACGGGACCGTTGAACTTCACGCTGTCGTCGAGCACGGTGCTTCCGACGTACGCGCTCGATGGGGAGACGGTGTCGTTCGACACGGACTTCACCCTGACGCTGCCCGAAGGCCTCCGGTTGCTCGCGGTGGAAGCCGGCATCGACCAGCTCCCCGTCAGCAGCTTCACCTTCAACGCGGAAGCCACCGGGGGCGTGACGGGCGGTCCGTTCAGCGCCGCTCCGACGTCGTTCAACATTCCGGTCGACACCGGCGTGGCCACGATCTCCATGTCCGGGGATCTGACCGTCACCGATGAGAACGTGACCGGCGTGTTGCAGGTCGTCAACCCGATCACCATGGTCGTGACCGTCGTCCTCGAGGGAATCGATGTTCCCCCCCTGGTCGTCACCTGCAGCGGTAGTCCCTTGGCCTTCGCCAGCATCAACGGCGAGTTGCCGCCGACGCCCCCGACGACGCCCACCACGGCGGGAGCGACCACGACGACCGCGAGCGCCGCGGCCACCGACGCAACCCCGCGCTACGCCGGCTGATCTCGCGATCACCGTTCTGTTCGGTCAGAAACCCCGCCTTCTGGCGGGGTTTCTGCCGTTTTGCGCAGATGTCGAGTGGCACGAGGTTGGGTGTTGGCGGGCGGCGGGGGATCGGACAAGTCTGCCTGATCGGCATGGTCGGGACCGGTGGACGAGCTCACCGGCGGAGCGAGGGATTCGATGATGGGGGGCGAAGGCCGAGCGCGACTACCATGGCCGGTCGGGTCCGGACCTGATGCCAGGTCCCCGTGCAGAGACGACAGGTGGACGTGGCAGAAACCAACAACAGCGAGATCGATGTTCGAGGCTTGGTCGCCGTCCTGTGGCATCGGGCGTGGTTGATCGGCCTCATCACCGGACTGGCGTTCGTCGGAGCCTACGGGTCCGAAGCCCGCAAGCCTGACCTCTACAAGGCCACGGCGCAGGTCCAGGTCTCCGATCCGATGCAGACGATGCTGTCCGGTGCCGCTCGGAGTCGGGCCGACATCGAGAGTGAGGTCGCGACCCAAGTCGAACGCTTGAAAGCGCCGAACGTCGTCGAGACGGCCAACGCCACGCTGGGCGAGGAGACGGCGGCACAGGTCGAGGGCGTCTGGGTCGATCCGGTCGAGGGCACGTCGTTGATCGACATCAACGCGTCGAGCGAGTCTCCAGAGGTAGCTATGGCGGCGGCCAACGCCTATGCCGACTCCTATCTCGAGGTGCGTCGCAGCGAGATCACCTCGGTTTTCACCGAACGGGCAACCGAGCTGCGCAACAAGGCCGAGGACCTCGACGAGCGGGTCGCGGCGATCGACTTGGACCTGCTCGATGGTGACCTCGAGCCGCAGGATCGCAGGGCATTGGAGCTCGATCGCTCGTCGTACGCACTCCAGTCGTCGCGGTATCTCGAGGATGCATCGGACTACGACCTCGACGCGGAGTCGAGAAGCATGGCGGTGCAGCTCACGCAGTCGGCGACGTTGCCGACCGCTCCGTACTCTCCGACACCGCTGCGCTTCGCCATCCCGGTCGCCATGGCTGCACTGCTCCTCTCCATCGGTTTGGTTCTGCTGCTCGAGCGGATCGATGATCGGATCGCCACGACGGAGCAGGCAGAAGCGGCCGCGGGTGGTACAGCAGTGCTGGGCTTGATCCCCGTGTACTCGGACAAGCGAAGGGGCGTGCGAAAGATCCCCCGAGGGGCGAAGCGGATCATCGTTCCCCCGGATTCGAGCGCGGCCGAGGCCTACCGGACGCTCCGGACGAGCATACGCTTCTCCTCGGCGGGCAGCGCCAAGACCACGCTCGCCGTCACGAGCTCGTCGAGCGGCGAAGGCAAGTCGACGGTCACCGCCAACCTCGCCGTCGCGTTGGCCGAGGGGGGCTTCCGTGTCGTGCTCGTCTCGGCCGACCTCCGGCGGCCCACCGTGTCGACCATGTTCGGCGTCGCGGAGACCGACATGGGTCTCACGTCGGTCCTGCTCGGCGATGCCAAGCTCATCGATTGCCTCACGAACGTCGAGCTCGCCAGCGGCAAACGACTCTATGTCTTGCCGTCGGGTCCGTTGCCCCACAACCCGGCTGAGCTCCTGGGGTCCCCGGCCTTCGGTCGAGCGATCCGCCAGATCGAGGAGGCGGGTGCAGATTTCGTGCTCATCGACTCGCCGCCCGTCCTCCCGGTCAGCGATCCGCTGACCATCGCCCAGCAGGTGGACGGTGTGCTGGTCGTGGCCGTCGTCGGACGTACCCGGCGAAAGACGCTGTCGCAGACCGTCGACCGGCTCCGGCAGGTGGAGGGCGAGGTCATGGGCATCGTGTTGAACGGGTTGCCCACCAGCGGAGGCCGTTTCGGGTACTACGGGACGTACGGCTACGCGGCCGCCAAGCCCGATGTCCGGGCATCGTTGGGTGCGACGAGCAACGAGGCCGAGTTCCCATCGCAGGCTCAACGGTCACCAGAAACCACTCGTGGGGCCGTCAACGGTGCCGCGTCTGGCGCGGCGGAGGACGTGACCTCCGACACCGCAGCAGTCACGGAACGTGGTGCTCGCGAGGCGGTCGGTGGCGTAGACTGGTAAGGATCGACGGCGGATCGGGCCTGTTCCTGCTACGGTCCGAGCGCAGTAGGCAAGGCGCGGGTCCAGGTGGGCCAGGCGACACCACACCTCTGGGGAGGGCAGAAGCGACGTGCAGAGCAGCTCGCGTGCCATGGTCGACGGTCCGATGATCGATTCCACGGCACGGAAAACTCAGAGCGCTTCGTCGCTCCACCACCAAGAACACCCGACCATCGAGGACGTGGCCGGCAGTCCGGACGACATCTCGTCACATCGCTTGACCACGAGCACCACCGCCAGGGTGGCGAAGCGACTGCTCGATCTGTGCGGATGCGCGCTGCTCGCGCTGCCTCTGCTCCTGATCCTGCCGGTGGTGGCGATCATCATCAAGATCGACTCCCGCGGTCCGGTGATCTTCGCCCAGGCGAGGGTGGGGCGCGGAGGTACGCCATTTCGGATGTTGAAGTTCCGGTCGATGCACGTCGATGCGGAGGCTCGGCTCGAAGCCGACCCAGAGCTGGAGCGCATCTTCCACGAGCACGGGTGCAAGCTTCCCGAGGACCTCGATCCTCGGATCACGCGGGTCGGTCGCCTCTTGCGTCGATGCAGCATCGATGAGCTCCCACAGGTGTGGAACGTGCTCGCGGGCGACATGAGCCTCGTCGGCCCGCGGCCTATCGAAGCGCGCCAGGTGGAGGCGCTCTACGGTGACTTCGACCACCTGTGCCTGCAGGTGCAACCCGGATTGACCGGTGCCTGGCAGGTCTCGGGACGCGCCTCGGTCCAGGGCGAAGAACGGTCTCAGCTCGACCAGGCCTACGTGCAGGAGTGGTCCTTGCTCGGTGACGTCATGGTGCTCGTCAAGACCATCCCTGCCGTCTTCTCTGCGCGTGGGGCACACTGACTCTGCTCGTGGGGCACACTGGCAGTCGGGATGGTGCTCGACCGAGAAGGCGTGGGATCCTGGGCCATCCTGACACGAGTCAATTCGTCGTTCCAGGTGGGATCATCGTGAAGGGCGAGGTCTCGACAGACCGAGATCTCGTCGATGAAGGCTGCGCCCCAGGCGTGGCCGGAGGCAGTCAATGACATGAGTACAACGATCCGAAGTCGCATTGTCGGACCAGGGCACCCCTGCTACGTCATCGCTGAGATCGGCATCAACCACAACGGTGACGTCAACGACGCGCTTCGTCTCATCGACGTCGCCGTGCTCGCAGGCTGTGACGCAGTCAAGTTCCAGAAGCGCACTCCGGAGCTGTGCACCCCCCGGGACCAGTGGGAGATCGAGCGGGACACCCCGTGGGGTCGGATGACCTACATCGACTACCGTCGCCGCATCGAGCTCGATGGCGAGGACTACACCCTCATCGACAAGCACTGCCGCGACAGCGGCATCGCGTGGTTCGCGAGCTGCTGGGATGAGGAGGCGTTGGCCTTCATGGAGGAGTTCGACCCACCCGCCTACAAGGTGGCGTCGGCCTCGCTCACCGACCTCGACATGGTGCGCGAGGTCGTCGCCACCGGCAAGACGGTCATCCTCTCGAGCGGCATGTCCACCCAGGATCAGATCGATCGGGCCGTCGACCTGCTGGCTCCTGGTCTGGGGGCACTCGCCCACGCGACGTCGACGTATCCCTGTCCGCCCGAAGAGCTCAACCTCCTCGTGATCCCTGCCTACGCGGCGCGGTACGAGGGCCTGCCGATCGGCTATTCAGGTCACGAGGTCGGACTCCAGTCCACCATCGCCGCGGTCGCGTTGGGTGCGACGTTCGTCGAGCGTCACATCACTCTCGACCGTGCCTCGTGGGGAACAGATCAGGCCGCATCCGTCGAGCCTCAGGGACTCCTCCGGCTCGTTCGAGACATCCGAGCTGTCGAAGCGGCCATGGGGGACGGCGTCAAGCGGGTCTATGACTCCGAGATAGCGCCGATGCAGAAGCTTCGCCGGTTTCCTTGATGACCCCGACATCCAAGGAGATCCTTGCCATCGGTCACCTCGGCGCAGGCAACGTCGGCGACGAGCTCATGGTGGAGGCCCTGCGTTCGTCGCTGGCGGAGCACGATGTCAATGTGGTCGCGCTGAGATCCAGGCGTTCCGACTGGATGGACCCGCGTCCTGGGGTGTCCACCTCCATGCGCAACAGCTGGGCCCGCTGGTCGCGGGCCCGAACCCCGCTGGTGCTGTGTGGGGGCACGCAGCTCCACGACGGCGATGCCGGCCAACGGCCGGTTCGGAACACCGTGGCCATGTCGTTGCTCGTCGCCCAGTTCGTCGTCGCCAAGCTGAGCGGGGCGCGGGTCCACCTCGTCGCGATCGGCGTGGGACCTCTGACGCGTCGATCGACCCGACTGCTGGCCCGACTGCTCGTTCGCATCGCCGATTCTGTCACGGTCCGTGACCGTCCGAGCCTTGAAGCTGTTCGATCGATCTCGTCGCGGCGCGTCGTGCGGGTCGATGATCTCGCCTTCATCGCTCCGTCGCTCCTCCAGCGACGGCAACGACGGAGTGAGAACGAAGGATGCGGCGATGGTGTCGTGGTGATCACCGTTCCTGATCCACACGAGGTCGGCGCCTCGATACCAGAAGCCGAGCTGGTCCGTTCCGTTGCGGAAGCTCTACCTGGCGAGCCGATCGTGGTCGCTCCCCTCAACCGGACTGACCGCAACCTTGCCGCGGCGACCAACCTCGTGGAGGCCCTCGACGGAGCGCAGCTCTACTTGCCCGATGCCGGCTCCGAATGCCTCGCCACGATCCTCGATCGGCTTGGGTCCAGCCGTCTCGTGATCTCCGCCCGATACCACGGCGTCGTCGCGGCCGGGATCATGGGCATTCCGTGCATCGCTGTCCCGTACCACCGGAAGGTGTCGGATGTGGCCGAGCAGTTCGGATTCATCTCGACGACCGGTCCTCTCTGTCGGGACGAGGTCACTCGCGCCGTCACGATCCCCGTCCTCGAACCCGAGCTCGAGCCGTCCCGGGCATTGCGCCGTCAGCTCGACGCCGTGGCCAAGGCGTGTTCATGAACAGCGAACCACCGACGAGGCGAGCCGACGGCAGCGTGCTGTTCGTCCTGCCGCAGAAGAGCCCCGGGGGTCTGCACCGACTCGTCCAGGAGCTCGCGCCTGCCTTGGAAGACGCGGGCTTCGCAGTCGCGGCTGTCGTCCCTGATGCCGTCAGCGGATCGGCGGGAGTCGAGCCCGTCGACGTGTTCGGCTCACCGAGCCTCCGCACCATTCCGCACCCTCGGCGAGATCCTCGCACCGCGGCCTCGCTCGTGGCGCGTCCCGGGCGCCACGCACGAGCGGTGGCGCTCGATGTCGAGCGCAACCTGGGCGTTCGCCCATCGATCGTCCACGTGTTCGGGTTCCTCGATCCGATCGGCCCTGCGCTCGCATCGGAGCTCGGCGCGCACCTGGTGTGGTCGGTGAACAGCTCCATCGTCCCGTGGTGGGCCGCTCCGTGGGCGCGCCGCAAGTTGGGGGCCGCCGCGGGCACCCTCTTCGAGGGAGAGGAGCTGCGAGCGCGGTACGCCCCGCGGAATCGACAGGTACCGCAGCAGGTCTTCTACCCTGCCGCTCGCCAAGACCTCGCGAACCCAGATCGAGAGGCCGGACGTCTCCTTCGTGCTCGCTTCGGCATCCCTGCCGATGATCTCCTCGTGGCCACCTGGTCGAACCTCACCCCACAGAAGGACCTGGCGCGGTTCGTGGACTACGCGGCGTCGGCGGCGCGGCAGCGGGCCGGAGTTTCGTTCGCGGTCATCGGACGAACGGTGCAGGGCCACGAACATCTGCCTCAGATGTTGGCGAAGCGAGCCGACGACACGGGGATGCTGCGATCTCGGTTCCACCTGGTGGTCGATGAGGGGCTCCAGGCCGACGAAGCGCTGTCGATGATCGATGTCTTTGCCTTGACCTCGCGATACGAGGGTGTCGCAACCGCCACGATCGAGGCGCTTTCCGCCGGATTGCCCGTGATCGCACACCGTGTGGGGTCGGTGCCCGATCTCGTGGAGCCGGGCCGGACCGGCCACCTGGTCGAACCGGGGGATGTCGCGGGCTTCGTGCACGCCGTCCTCGACGTCGTCGATGATCCGTCCCGCGCCGCATCGATGGCGAGGGCCGGACAGGAGCGGGTGTTCGCGCTCTGCCGGCCTGGGTCACTTCAAGATGCGTTCATCGGCGTGTACCGTGGCGTCGTGGGGGCACGAGGGCAGACGACGTGACGGTCGCTACCACGTCGCGCGTCGGCCCAGGCGCTCGACCGGCGGGTCTCGCGAGGCTCCAGCGTCCCAGCTTCACCGAGGTGGCGCTCGTCGGGCTCGGTGTGGCGTCCACCATGAAGTACGACGTCGGCGGGCTCCGCGTCTCGTATGCGATGGCCGGGCTGCTCGTCGTCTGTCTGCTGGTGCGCTATTGCCTCAGCGACGACGACGTGGCTTTGCACTCGGGCGGACTGGTGTCCGGATCGATGCTCATCTTCTGCGGTGGTGTGCTCGCGACCGCGCTCGCCGACGCCGCCGCAATCGTCTACCTCGACGGCGTGAGGGCGGTGTTCGGGGGCATGGTCCTGTCGATCCTGATCGTGTGGATCGCCTGGAGGCTCGGCTCGGACGTGCGCTACCTGCTGCTGGGCATCGTGATCGGAGCGATCGCAAACCTCGTCAAGATGGTCGTGAACCCGGATCCACTCGTCTCGGGCCGGATCGAGGGGATGAACCACCCCAACCAGACCGGTACTGTGTTGGTCCTCGGCATCGTCTTCGCGTGGGCCCTGCGCCGTGACCTGCCATGGCGCTGGACGCGGTCGACGTTCACCGTGCTCGCCATTTCGGTTGGGCTGATGTACGCGATCTCGTTGACCGGTTCGCGATCTGCCGCGATCGCGGGTACGGCCGCGCTGCTGTGGTTCCTCATGGTCGTGCGTCGGTCGGCCGGTCATCGACTGCTGTGGATCGTCCTCTCGGGTGTGGTGGTGGTCGCAATCGCGGCTGCGCTGGCCGCCTCACCGCTGGGGGAACGGTTGCAGAGCGGTGACAGGACCACAGAGTCCTCCGACACCGAGCGCGTCCACGCCTTGGAAGACCAGCTCGAGCTCGCACGTGAATCGCCGCTGGCCGGCTCGGGGTTCGAATATCGGACATACGCCCACAACGTTCCGTTGCAGGTCCTGAACACCGGCGGATTCCTTGCCATCGCTGGCTTCATCGTCGTCCTGGTTCCGGTGGTGAAGGCGCTGGCCATGTCTCGCCGCAGCGAGGATCCGGGCACCGCGATCCTCGGGTGTGCTGTCATCGCCATCATGGTCACCTGGTTGCTCCAGAACACCGCCTTCGATCAGATCATGTGGTTGACGCTCACCGCGGTCGTGGTTCGGGCGCGGGTGACGGCACCTGCCGAGGTGAGTTCCTGACGTGGTCTCACCGAAGAACGACTACTGCGGCCATCGGGCGGTGTTGAACGCCTATCTCGGGTGCCGTCCCGAGACCGCGTACCAAGGCGTCCTGCAGCATGGATGGAACGACGGACCGGTCGACGAGCGCCGTCGAGTGCCCGGCCTGAACCGAGCCTTCGTGTGGGGAGAGCGCCATCGCCTGCCCACTGACAAGTACATCCCGATCGGCGCTCCGTTCCTGTACCACTCCGATGTAGAACGGGTACGGTCGGCATCCCCCGACGTCAGCCGCCTGCTCGCGTTTCCCTACCATGGACACGGCGTCGACCTCGACGAGGTGCACGTCGCCTATGCGCGCTTCCTGAGCGAGAGCGACGCCACCTCGATCACGGTCTGCCTCCATCCGTTGGAGTTCAGCAGCCCGATCCGACGGACCTACGAGGTGGCAGGCTTCGAGGTCACGAGCAACGGGCGGCGAAGTGCGCCGGACTTCCTCGACCGCTTCTTGGCGCTCATGGCAGCCCACGGTGGCGTCACCGCGAACCGGGCGTCCACCGCGTGCTTCTACGCCGCGTTCCTCGGCCGCCACCTCACCGTTCGAGGTCCACTCGCCCGTTCGGCCGACAACCGCATGGCGTCGGTGGCGTATCGCGATCAGGTGGCTCGCCACGACCGCGAGTTCGGCTACCTCGCCGACGGTGTGGACGGTACCGAGGCGATCGCGCTCGGCGAACGCGAGCTGGGCGCGCCCTTCAAACGATCGCGCGAGGAGCTCGCGAGCCTGTTGGGCACGGATCGGGTTCGACAGGGCGTCCTGCGCACCGTTCGTCGTCTCAACCACATGAAGAACTCGCTGCGACCGGCCCCGAGGCCTTCGGTGCACGCCCTCGGGCGTGCGGGGGAGTCCGTCGCGAGCCTGCACGTCACCCGATGATGTCCACAATCACCAAGCTCCTCCAGAAGTTCGTCAAGCTGTCTGTCGTCGCGCGCACGCCGATGTTCCGTCGCCCTGCCCGACTCGGGGTCGCTGCCGCGATCGAGCACGATGATCTGCTCGCATCGCTCCCTCCGCTCGCGATGGTCATCGATGTCGGTGCCGACCGCGGGCAGTTCTCGCTGGTCGTGCGACGCCGGCAGCCCAGGAGTCAGATCTTGGCCTTCGAGCCGCGGGCTGAAGCAGCGGAGACCTACCGCCGTGCCCTTGCTACGACCAGGCCGGCGCACGGCCAGGTGACGGTGATCGAGCGAGCGCTCTCCGCTCAACCCGGCCAAGCGGATCTGACCGTGCTCACGAGCGGAGACAGCTCGTCGCTCCTGCGCCCTGCGGCCCGGCTGGGGGAGGTCTACGGGGTCGATACCCGTCCGGTGCAACGACGGTCGGTGATCGTGTCGACGCTTGCCGAAGAGGTGGAGATCGACTCGACTCGGAGGCCAGTCCTCCTGAAGATCGATGTGCAAGGGGCGGAGCTGGATGTCCTTCGGGGCGCGATCGACATCCTCGATTCCGTCGACTTCCTCTACCTGGAGGTTTCGTTCGAGGAGCTGTACGAGTCGCAGTCACTGGCACCGGAGGTCATCGATTGGGTTGTCAGCCGTGGTTTCGTGGTCGATCGAATCGGTTCGGTGAGCCCCAGCATCCGACGTGTCGTCCAGGCAGATGTCCTGTTCTCGCGGCGCGCAGCGCCATGACCGGCCGGCGCTGCGGCCACGGACGCGGGTGAGGAGTGGCTCTCAACGCGTCGTCCACGCCGCGCCGGATCGTCGTGCACGACTGGATCGGCCATCCGTTCCAAGCGCAGCTCAGCCGTCGGCTTGCTCTCCACGGACACACGGTGGTGCACATCACGTGCGGACAGACCGTGTCAGGGCACGGGGATCTCAGGCTTCGTCCCGATGATCCACCAGGCCTCCGGTTCCTCCAGGTGGGTCGTCGCCCCTTCGAGCGCTACAAGCCCATCGGTCGCCTGCTGAGCGAGCTCCGCTACGGCCGGGAGCTCGTGGCCGTCATCCGGGCGATCGATCCCCAGGTGGTCATCTCGGCGAACACGCCTCTCCTCGCGCAGGCGCAGCTCTGGCTCGTCGGCTACCTCGCCGGAGTGACCCGTATCTATTGGATCCAGGACATGCTCGGTCGTGGGGCCCGATCGGTGATCGCGGAGAGGTCGGCCATCCTCGGTCGGACGTTGGGAGCAGCGCTCGAGCGGCTCGAGGTGAGCCTTCTCCGTTCCTCCGACGCCTTGGTTCCGATCTGTGATGACTTCCTCGTGGTCGGAGGCGTGCGTGACACGAGCATGCCGGTCACCGTCATCGAGAACTGGGCGCCCCTCGACGAGATCGGTCCTGAGGAGAAGTCGAACCCCTGGAGCCGTCGGACCGGTCTGGCCGATCGGCCGGTCGTTCTGTACTCGGGGACCCTTGGCCTGAAGCACGACCCCGATCACCTGGTGTCGCTGGCGCGAGCGCTCCAGCACGGAGATGTCGCACTAGTCGTGATCACCGAAGGGCGGGGACGTGACTACCTCGAAGAGGTGCGGCAGTCGTCCAGCCTCGACAACCTGATCCTCCTCGACTTCGTCGACTACAGCGAGCTCGGATCGGTCCTGGGTGCCGCCGACGTCTGTCTCGTGCTTCTCGAGAGATCGGCGGGGACCTTCAGCGTTCCGTCGAAGGTCCTCACCTACCTGGCCGCGGGCAAGGCGGTTGTGGGAGCGATTCCACCCGAGAACCTCGCGGCACGGACCATCGAGGCGGCCGACGCGGGAACGGTGGTTCCGGCCGGTGACCACGAGGCTTTCGTCAAGGCGGTCCTCGACCTCCTCGACAACCCGGATAAGCGGGCTGCTCGTGCCGCGTCTGCCCGGGCCTATGCCGAAGCGACCTTCGATGTCGAGGCCATCGGTGAGACCATGGAGGCCGTCATCGCGGCGGCAACACGCTACGCCGACGGGAAGCGAGTGAGTCCTGTGCGTGCGATGCTTCGCCGTGCGCTCGGCCATGGACCGATCGCACCCTCCTAGTTCTTCTGCTCAGTCCGGCTCGAACGTCGTGAGGAACCGAACATCGCCTGTCGTCGGGGTCATCGCCATGCCGACCGATCCGTCGGGCCTGCTCGCGAGGTCCGACGACGCGATGACCCATCCGTCAGACCCACTTGTGACGTTCACCGCGAGATCGTCGGGATGGGCCAGCGGCTGGGAGAGGACCTCGAGGATGTAGTCGGGGCCCGCGGTCACGGCTCCATCGAGCTCGATCGTCAGCGTCGTGCTCGCTCCGGGAGGGATCGTGAGGATCCCGCCGAAGGTCTTGGCGCCGAGCTCGCGCTGGGACTCGAGCGGCCACGGCACACCGTCGAGCATGGCCGACGACGCAGCCAGGGGCGTGTAGACGCTGATGTGCACCTGAGCGGTGCCCGGAGCGAGGTTCGTTGCCGGCCCCGTGACGTAGCTCGGCAGACCCGTTGCCGGGGCCTGGTTTCGAACCTCGATCGTGACCGTCGACCGGACGCGCCCAGACGCCGGGTCGAAGGATGCGTCGTACGAGATGGACCGGCGCAAGAAGTAGTCGAGCTTGTTGGCCTGGTAGTCCGCCATGCGGACGGAGAGGAAGTCGGCCCCAGCGGTCGGCTTGAACTCGCCGGTGATGCCCAGGAGATCGGTCATCGTCCGGGCTTCGTCGTCGAAGGGGTAGAACATCAGGTGCTTGTCGCTGCTCGCGGGGCCGAGCGCCGCTGCCACCGCGGTCGGCCCTGGAAGATCCCGGGTCGTGAGGGCACGGAACGCAGCGTCCCCCGCGGCTTCGAGAGCGTCGCGGCGGACCTCGGTCTCGTCGTCGAACTCTTCGTACTGGCCGTGAAGGAGGTAGGTCGCGGCGTTGTCAGCCGTGAGGGGTTGGTCGATCCCCTCCACCTCGACGGGTCCCGTCAGCTTCAGGATCGCCGCTATCGCAAAGGGATCCACCACGATCACGCCATCGATGCGGGTACCTGTGGCCTGTCCGTAGATCGACGCGGCGAGCTCGGCGGTCGTGGCCATGTCGGGTGAGACGGTCAGGTTCTGGAGGAAGCGGTTCGGTTGGTAGTGGGCGTAGCGGGCGATGAACTCGTCGGTCCCCTGCAAGGTGACGGTGGACGGATCGACGCCTTGATCGGTCATGAACCGGCCCGTTGAACCGCTCTCCTTCAGCTCCACCGTCCCGCCGTCAGCACTCAAGAGCCCGTAGGAGCCTGTGAAACCGCCCAGATTGCGGGTCTCGGCGGGGCTGGTGAACAAGAGGAGGTAGTTCTGCTCGCCCTCGTCGCCGAGCAGACCCGGCGCCGCGGTGAGGATCGCGTCGGCCGTCTGGAGCTCGTCGCGTGCCGAGCCGAGCTCGTCGAGCAACGCCGAGATCCCGTCATCGATCGGGGGTAAGAGCCACGCGGAGCGGAGTGCGGCGGCGGGGGCCGATGCCTGGTCGACGGTGGCCAACATCTCACGCACCGGCTCGCGCATACGGGTGAGCGCGTCGACGTCGATGGTGCCACCGTCGGCCTTGAGGGATCGATACGGCGCGACCGATGCGATCTTCGCTGCGGCTTGGGTGACCTGACGCCCTGACGTGGCAGCCGTCGCGAGTGCATCGACTTGCGTGCCGATCACGGGCACGGCCCTCGCGGGCGCCATCCAGATGTTCGTGAGGTCGCGTTCCGCTTGGGCGAAGTCCTTTGACGCCTCTCGGAGGGTGACAGCAGATCGGGCCGGATCACCAGCGCGCACCTCATCGAGCCCAGTGCGAGATCCATCGACAGCCTGTTCGAGGGTGGGGCGAGCGATCAGGACCGCGGCGATGGCCGCGATGGTCGCGGCCGCGAGGGCACCCACCGCGATCAGCGCGAACCTCCGCGACTGCTTCCGGACGAAGCCAGGGCTCTCTTGGTAACCCGTCGCGATCACCGGAGCGACCGCGACGATCGCGACGAGGACCTCGAGTCCAGACATCCCGTGGGAAGGGAGATGGAGCAGCGTCAGACCTGTCAGCGCTCCGATCGAAGCCCCACTGGGTCGATCGCGACGCGTCGTGAGCGTGTTGACGAGCGAGATCAGCAGAGCGAGGCAGGCGAGGACTGCCCACCACGATCCGATGGCTGCGGCCGTTGCGATGCCCGACATCCACAGCCAGCTGTTTCGGCGGGCCCGAGAGGACGCCGCGCTGGCCAATCCCACGAACAGTGCGGCCCAGACGGCGTCGACCCAGCCGATTCCGGTGAAGGCCACATCGTTGGTTGCCGCGGCGACGACCATCGACCCCAGCACGATGAGCCGAACCGCGTTGCGGATTGCCGTGCTGCTCATGGCCCGAGGATGGACGAGGAGGGGGATGGGTGTGTCGGATCGTCGTTCACAGAGGAAGGTCGCCAGGGGGTCAACCGACGTGGTGCGGCCCGAGCCGAGCGGGCCACGTCGGTCCCGTCGCATCGTAGCGGGGGGCGCACCCTGCGCCAGGTCACCCTGACTTCTGCGAGAACGGGTGCTGTCATGGATGTTCGTCTGGGGGCACGCGGGCCGAGCACGGCGCCGAACGCGCACGAGGCGCCTCGCTAGGATGCTCGACGTGCCTCGAAACCGGATCGTCACCGCACGGCGAGCAGTGCAGAAAGCTGACCGATGGTTCCGATCATGGGTCGGTAGCGACGTCGCGTGAGGGTCTGCCTCGTCTCGGACAACCGCGACGTCTCCAACTGGGGCTGTCGGGCGACAAGCTCGAGTCTTGTCGAGACGCTCTCGGGCGAGCACGAAGTCGTGAGCACCATCGGACGACTCGACGTCACCCGTGGCGTCGGCCTGTTGCCGCTCGGTCCGTTCAGATCGGTGATCCCGAGGCGGGCGACGGCGGCGCTGGAGCGGCGAGCGCTTCCGGCGATGGCCCGATACGGGAGCGGGCGTCGACGCGGGCGACGTGTCGTTGCAGCAGGACTCAGCGGGCTGGGACACCTGGGCGTGTGCGCGGACTTCCTCGAGGTCGGGCCCGAGCAGGCCGCCAGGACGATCCGGAACCAGGCGAACAGCGAGCCGTTCTTCAGCAGGGTCCTCGCCGCGATCGACACCGCAGACGTTGTGGTCATCAACGGTGAGGGGAGCGCCATCCTGTCGGAACCGCCGCGTCGTGACATCCGCTTCCAGCTCGCGATGATCTACCTCGCGACATCGCTCGCCAAGCCCGTGCACTTCGTGAACGCCATGGTGTCGGAGGGTCCCGGAGGTGTCCGCGAGCCCACGGTCCGGCGCGAGCTCGCTGATGCGCTGCCCATGTGCGCGTCGGTCCTGCTGCGTGATCCTGAGTCGGTCGAGCTGCTCGGTGAGCTCGCCCCGGGAGTGCACGCGCGGTTCGTTCCCGATGCGCTGTTCGGCTGGTCGAGCCGATTCGAAGGTCGGGATGCTGCGAGGTTCCACATAGGCGCGGAGCACATGGCGGTGAACCAGAGCGAGGTGATCGAGCCCACGGAGCCGTACGTCGTCGTTTCGGGCGGCTCCCTAGCCGGGATGCACTGGGCCGGCGTCATCGAGAATTCGATCCCGGCGTCCCAGATCGTGTCGTCCTACGTCGAGTTGGTCGACGCGTTGCGTGCGTCGGGTCTTTCCGTGCTCCTCGTCGAGACATGCTCGCGAGATCGTTTCCTCCGAGATGTCGCGCGTCGAACCGGGTCCGGGGTGGTTCCGGCCGAGCTCGACGTCGCCGACGGATGCGACGTCCTTGCGGCATCAGCGGCGATCATCTCCGGGCGCTATCACCCGTCGATCATGGCGTCGCTGGGAGGTGCCCCGTTCGTCGGCCTCGAGGGGAACTCCCACAAGATGCGGAGCCTGCGACGCGTCCTCGCCCTCGATAGCGGGGTGCGGGTCTTCGGCGGCGTCCCGACGAGGGGGGAGATCGCTGAGATCATCGACCACGTGACCGCGCTCATCGCGGCCGATGAGCGTCAGCCGAGAGTGGAGCGCACCCGTCGACTGTCGACCTTGGCCCGGACGGGGCTGCTCGATGCGCTCGATGCAGGAGAGTGATCGGCTCGAGCGGCCCCAGTCGGCGTCAGTCTTCGCCGCCCTTGCTGGCGACGAGCGGAGCCTTGGCCGCAGGGCCGACCTCGGTGACCACACGGCCGTCCTGGACTCGGAACAGGGTGTCGCAGATCTCGAGCGTTGCCGGCCGATGGGCGATGATCACCAGCGTCGTCGTCGCGGCCGCGTCGAGCAACGTCTGGCGGATGAGGTTCTCGGACAGGGGGTCGAGCGCGCTCGTCGGCTCATCGAGCACCAGCAGCCGTGGGTTGCCGAGCAGTGCTCGGGCGATGCCGAGCCTCTGGCACTGTCCTCCGGAGAGGTCGCGCTCGCCAGACCCGATCACGGTGTCGTAACCGCTCGGAAGGGCCACGATCTCGTCGTGCAGGTGGGCTGAGCGGGCCGCGGTCTCGACCTCGTCAGCGGTGAAGTTGGGTCGGAAGAACCTGATGTTGTCCGCGACCGTTGCCCGGATCAACTTGTTCTCCTGCGGGACGAACCCAACCATGGCCGCCCACGATGCGGGGGTGACATCGGCCAGCGGCGTCTCGCCGACGAGTATCACGCCCGAGTCCGGTTGGCGCAGTCGGAGCAAGAGCTGCGTGAAGGTGGTCTTTCCGCCGCCCGACGGTCCGACGACGCCGATCGCTGCACCAGGCTGGATGGTGACGCCGACGTCGTGGAGGACTGGGCTCCCCGCAACGTAGCTGTACTCCACATCGCGGAAGGCGACCGGAGCGAACGATGTGAGCTCGAGCTGCCCCGGTTCGATGGGGGACGCGTTGAGCTCGGTGATCTCGTCGTCGATGATCTGGGTGTACGGAGCAAGCTCCAAGCCGCTGTGGATCGACGCCTGAAGCTGCTTGCCGTATCCGAGCCCCCGAACGAACAGCAACACGAGCGGTCCCAGGGTGACGATGTCCTCCGGGTCCATGTTGATGACGACGAGCAGAAGGACGACGACGATGGCGAAGGCGCCATACAGGTGGAGCGTCGGCCCGATGCGACCAAGGAACCTCGTCCGGTGGATCGCGGCGGATGCCTCCTCGACCCGAGCGTTGAGATCCTTGGTCACCACTGGCTCGGTGTCGAACGCGGCGATCTCCTGCGAGATCCGCACCGTCTGGGCGATCTCACTGGCGAACTCCTTGTTCGAGGTCGCCTGTGACTCGGCCCACACACGGAGGCTCCGCGATGCCGGGCTGCCGAGGACAGAGAGCACCATCAATCCGGCTACGCCGACGAGGGTGGCGACGGGAGCGATGACGAGCGCGCCGACGACCAGTGCGAGCAGGCTGAACCCGCTGACGACGATGCTGCACACCGTGGAGATGAGCGTCTCGGCGCGGGTCGTCGAGTGCCCGACGACCTCTTGGAGGTGACCCTCGCGCTGGCGTGATCGGATCGACCACGACGAGCCGAGGTAGGCGGTGATCAGGCGTGTCCGTGCCCGAGTCAGCGTGGTCGAGCTGATGGTAGCGACGAGCCGCGCGGTCGGGTAGGCAAGGAGGCAGAGCACCACGACGCAGGCTCCGGCCGCGAGGATCAGTTCGTGCAGCTGGACTTCGCCGTCGAGCCCGAACAGGTCGACCCTCGATGTCGTCGATCCTGAGCTGGCCGCGAGTGCGACCCGTGCGATGAGGTAGACGACCGCCGTCTCCAGTAGCGCGTTGACGATGGAGACTCCGCACAACGTGTAGAAGAGCCCTCGACGAGGTCCGACCAGGTGCACCGCGTCGCGGATCAGGTTGATCAGCCGGTGTGAGCCGCGTTTGCCCGGCTTCATGCCGAATCGGTCCGATCGGGCAATCGAAGGCTTCGGTGTTGGTGGCCAGGAAAGCGGTCGGCGGACACGTCGCCGGAGCGGTTCAGGGAGAGCGTGATCATCAGCAATCGTTCGTGGGCTCAGGAACGGCCGGAGCCTTGGGGACTCGTGAACTGTAGCGGGTCGCGCCCGAGCGTCGAGCGAGCCGTACGTCCCTGTCGTTCGCCGACCTTGGAGGTGAAGGGTGGTGCAGGACCTTAGACGTGAAGGGTGGTGCAGCTTGCGCGGTAGGCTGCCGTCGCCTGCGGAACGGGTGGCGGGGCGAAGTACCCTCGGCCGACCGCGGGCAAGGCGGCATCGGCGAGCGGTCGCTGTGCGCCAGCGCAATCTGCCCATCCAGACGAGAGATCCTGGTGCCGACCCGAACAGCCTTCCTGCCGATGGGAACCAAGGTGCGAGAGCTCGATTCCCGGATCCTTCAGGCGGCGTGCCTCGCGGGCCACGGGTTCTCGACCTATCTGGGAGAAAGTCGGGTCGTCGCCTCGCTCGCCAAGGTCACCCGCGGTGGCGTCTACTTCGCTCCCGTGCTCACCCCGGCCAGTGCCCCCCGGCTCGCAGCGCTCGCCCGCCTCGGCCACACGATCCTGGCCTGGGACGAAGAAGGGCTCGTCTACCCGGACGCCGCTTGGTACGTCGAGGACCGCCTCGCGGACGCCTCGATGTCCTACGTCGACACGTTCCTGGCATGGGGGGAGGTGCAGGCCGATGATCTGCGTCGGGCCCGTCCGACGAGCACGGTCCACGTCGAGGCGGTCGGGAACCCTCGAATAGACCTCCTTCGCGAGCCCGTACGCTCCATCTACGCGGCGAGGGCTGCTGAGATCCGTTCGACCTTCGGACCGTTCATCCTCGTGAACACCAACTTCGATCTCGTGAACCATGCGGACGGCTCGGAGGTCTTCCTCGATCGACTCCGACAGGCGGGTCGAATCGTGTCCCGGTCAGACGAGGAGCGATTCGCCGCGTGGGCCGAGTTCCGCCTGGAGATGTTCGACTCGTTCAAGGGTGGGATCGAGCTCCTGCACGATCGAATCGAAGACCGGAAGATCGTCGTTCGCCCCCACCCGAGCGAGGATCTCCGAGCTTGGGAAGAGCTCGCCGCTGGGCTCGAGCGCGTTTGCGTCGAACCCGCGACGGAAGCCGTCATGCCATGGGTCATCGCCTCCGACGCGCTCGTCCACAACAGCTGCACGACTGCGGTCGAGGCGTTCGCCCTGGGTGTGCCGACGGTCGCCTATCGACCGAGAAGCGATCTCACCGATTTCGAGTCCGCGCTACCCAACGACCTCAGCGTCTCCTGTCCTACCTGGGACGACGTCATCTCGGTGATCGAGGGATTGGACGACGCGTGGCGACCGGAGCGTCGGACCGCGGCTCGTTCGCTGGCGTCGCGCTACGTCGCCAACCTCGACGGCCCGCTCGCCGCCGATCAGATCGCCGCGTTCGCGCGGGCGGCGGTTGATCGCCGAGGAGATCGGCCGCGTCTGGCCCAGATGACTGATGCGATCCGGGCCAACCTGTCGATCGTCGAGCAGCGGACTCGACAGGTGCGTCACCGGCAAAGCGTCAGGCGGAACGGCAAGACGGTCGAGCAGTCTCAGCGCTTTCCTGGCTTGACCATCGCCGAGGTCCGTGACCGCCTCGCCCAGATCGGTCTCGCGACGGGACGCGAAGCGGTGGTGGACGAAGTCGAAGCGGGGCTCTTCCGCGTGCGGTCCGTGGCCTGCTGACCGGCCGCGCTACGGCCAACGGGTGTTCGAGGGTGTCGGTCAAAGCCCGCTCGAGCGCCAGAAGGTGATCGTGGGCGTCCGCACCGTCCCAGTATCGTTTCTTCGCATCAGGGCCAACTGAGCAAGTCGCACGACTCGGAGATCGCCATCAACACCGCCTTTGGGCTCGTCGCTGTCGTCCTGCTCATCATCGCGACCGGCGTGTTCGTCGCCGGCGAGTTCGGGTTGGTGGCGGTCGACCGATCCCGGATCGAACGACAGGCCGAGGGGGGTAGCCGTCGGGCGCGCATGGTGGTCTCGCTCACCCGGCGGTTGTCGTTCCACCTCTCCGGCGCGCAGCTGGGCATCACCCTCACCTCGCTGATCCTCGGTCTCTTGAGCGAGCCGGTCGTGGCATCGCTCGTACATCCGGCTGTGGAACCGATCGTGGGTGAGCGAGCGGCCGGCGGTGCCTCGGTGGCCATCGCGCTCGTCCTCGCCACGTCGGTGACGATGGTGGTGGGCGAGCTCATCCCCAAGGGCATCGCCATCGCCCGTCCTGATGCGACTGCTCGCTCCCTGGCACCGTTCCTCCGCTTCTACGGCGTCGTCTTCGGCCCCCTGATCCGCTTGTTCGAAGGGGCCGCCAACCGGGTCGTGCGGAGGCTCGGAATGGAGCCCAAGGAGGAGCTCGAGCACGTCCGGACGTTGAGCGAGTTCGCCCTCCTCGCCGAGAGGTCCGCGGAGGAGGGCACGCTCGCCGGATCAGCCTCGACGCTGCTCACCCGCTCGATCAGGTTCGCGGAGAAGACCGTCGCGGTCGCGCTCGTCCCCCGCACGGTGGTGGACGCCCTTCCGATCGAGGGCACGGCGGCAGATCTCGCTCGCGTCGCGGCGAGCACCGGTCACAGCAGGTTCCCTGTGCACGGTGTGGACCTGGACGACATCCGTGGGGTCGTCCACGTCCGCTCGGTCCATCGAGTCCCACCCGAGCTGCGAACGTCGACACCCGTCTCCGCGCTGATGGTCGACGCGTTGATCGTGCCCGAGACGCTCTCGTTGCAGGACACGTTGCGTCGCATGCGCGTCCACCGGCAGCACCTCGCCGGCGTCGTGGACGAACACGGCGGCATCGCGGGGATCGTCACCCTCGAAGATGTCCTCGAGGAGATCGTCGGCGAGATCGACGACGAGCACGACGAGGCGAGCGTCGAGCTGACGCAAGCGACGTCGTCGGTCGGGCCCTGGCAGGTCGACGGTTCGCTCCATGCCGACGAGGTGGCCGATGCCACCGGCTTCGAGATGCCGCCCGGGCCGTACGAGACCCTTGCCGGACTCGTCCTCGACCGTCTCGGCCACATCCCCGATTCTGGCGAGAAGACCTACGTGGACGGGTGGACCCTCACGGTGGTCACGGTCGACCGTCGTCGGATCGAGACCGTCGAGCTGAAAGAGCCGGATGCGGGTGTGACCCTCGACCGCCCGAACATGGGGCCGGATCGACCAGGTGGCCAAGCATGACGATCTTCGCCGGGCTCATCGCCATCGCGCTGCTGCTCGTGAACGGCTTCTTCGTCGCCTACGAGTTCGCGCTCGTCGGGTCGCGGCGGACCAAGCTCGAACCGCTGGCCGAAGGAGGAGACCGCCGAGCGGTGCGCGGCCTCGCCGCGATCCACGACCTCAACCACGAGCTGGGAGGCGCTCAGCTCGGCATCACCATGGCGTCGCTCGGACTCGGCGCCGTGGCCGAGCCGGCGTTGGCGCGCGTGTTCGTCGACCTGCTCGAGCTCACCGGACTCGGTGTCGCGGTTGCGCACACGGTCGCCTTCGCGGTGGCGCTCGCAATCGTGGTCTTCCTCCACATGGTCGTGGGAGAGATGGTCCCCAAGAACATCGCCTTGGTCGAGCCGGAACGTGCGCTGCTGGCGCTCGTCTCGATCAATCGGCTCTACCTGTTCGTGTTCGGTCCGGTCATCAAGGTCCTGACCGTGTTCGCAACCCTGGGGATGCGCGCCGTGGGGGTCGAACCCAAGGACGAGCTCAACGCGGCGCACACCGCGGAGGAGTTGGCGGTCATGGTGGCAACGTCGAGGGAGGGGGGTGCGATAGAGCCGTTCGCCGCCGACCTGATGGAAGGTGTGCTCGACTTCGGCGGTCGCGAGGTCGGCGACGTGATGGTCCCGCGGGCGGGCATCGGGTACATCGACCGGGCGACGACCGTGGAGGAAGCGGAGGCACTGGTCCTGGAACGAGGGTTCTCCCGCCTGCCCGTGGTGGGACGAGACCTCGACGACGTGCTCGGCTTCGTCCACGCCAAGGACCTGCTCACCGTCCCCGCGGCCGCGGCGGCACAACCCGTTTCGCAGCGGATCCTTCGGCGCATGCTCGTCGTGCCGATCGACCGATCCCTCGAGGACCTGCTCTTGAGCATGCGCCGCGCTCGAGTTCACTTCGCGCTGGTCGTCGACCGTCAGGCAAGCACGGCCGGTGTCGTGACGCTCGAGGACCTGCTCGAGGTGCTCGTCGGCGACATCCTCGACGAGTCAGATGCCGACGGGGTCAGATGAGACCTCCCGGTTGAGATCTCCCGGTCGGCGGGATCGACGAGACAGCGACGCGACAGGCGGTCGGCGAAGCCTGATCAGGCGCCCATCGCGTGGTAGCCGCCGTCGACGTGGAGGATCTCGGCCGTGGTGGCCGGGAACCAGTCCGACAGGAGCGCGACGCACGCCTTGGCGACCGCTGAGTTGTCCTTGACGTCCCAGCCGAGCGGCGCCGTGCTGCTCCACGCATCCTCGAACTCGCCGAAGCCGGGGATCGACCGGGCCGCCACGGTCTTGATCGGACCGGCCGCGACGAGGTTCACCCGGATGTCGCGGGGACCCAGGTAGCGGGCCAGGTACCGGGAGGTGGACTCGAGCGCAGCCTTGGCGACGCCCATCCAGTCGTAGGCCGGGTAGCTCACGGTGGCGTCGAAGTCGAGGCCGACGATCGAACCGCCCTCGGTCATCAAGGGGGCGACGGCATCGGCGAGCGCCTTCAGCGAGTACGCAGAGATGTTCACCGCCACGCCGACATCGTCCCAGGTGGCATCCATGAACGTGCCGCCGAGGCACACCGGCGGAGCGAAGCCGATGGAGTGGAGCGCGCCGTCGATCCGATCCCAACGCGTGGACAGCTCGTCGGCGATGCGGGCTGGTGCTTCGGGATCGGAGACGTCGAACTCGAGCACGTCAGGGAGGCGGGGGAGCTTGCCGGCCGATCGCTCGGTGAGGCGCATGCCCTTGCCCGCCCCGGTGAGGATGAGCTCGGCACCTTCTTCCTGCGCCAGCTTGGCCACGCCGAACGCCAACGATGCGTCGGTGAGCACACCGGTGATCAACAAGCGCTTTCCCTCGAGAAGCCCCACGGGCGTGCCCCACCTTCGGTCTTGGATCGGTTGACGTCGCGAGGCTACCCGAGCCCGATCCACCCACGGCCACGACGGGTGTGGGGTGCAGGTCGAGATGGGCGAACCACGGAAGCGTCGGGGCTAGTGTGCGGCGATGCAGATCGGAATCCTTGGAGCAACCGGACCCGCGGGCAGTGGACTCGCCGCTCGTCTCGCGTCCGTGGGCCACGACGTCACCGTCGGCTCGCGATCCAAGTACAAGGCGATGGAGGTGCGCGACGGCATCCTCGGCCGGTGGGACGGCCTCGACCTCAGCATCGAGGCGGCCGACAACGGTGGCGCCGCCCTTGCCGAGGTCGTCGTCATCGCCACGCCGTGGGACGCGGCACCGGCCACGGCCAACGCGGTGGCGAGCCAGCTCAAGGGCAAGGTGGTCATCTCCATGGCCAACGCACTCGCCAAGGTGGGCAACGAGTTCCAGCCGCTGGTCCCGCCCCGCGGATCTGTCGCGGCGAGCGTGCAGGCGGCCCTTCCCGGCTCACGGGTCGCCGCCGCGCTGCACCACGTGCCGGCCAAGGAGCTCGGCGACCTGCGCGAGCCGGTCGAGAGCGACGTGCTCGTCTGCTCCGACCACCGGTCGGCGACCGACACGACGATCGAGATCGTCTCGGGCATCCCGGGTCTGCGTCCTCTCGACGCCGGCCAGCTCTCGAACGCGGCCCCCATCGAGGCCTTCGCCGCGGTGCTGCTCCAGCTCAACGTGCGGTACAAGACCCGTGCCGCCGTCCGCTTCACAGGCATCGACGTCGACCGCTGAGCCGAAGCAACGCGGTGCGCCCGCCGAGCACCGGCCGGCCACGCAGGACCGATCGCGGCCGGTAGCCTCCCGCACGATGCCTACGTCCTCTCGCCCGACAGGCCAACGATGACCCCATCCGATCCCGCCACGGTCGATCAGGCGGCTGTGCCCATGCGGCTCTACGACACGGCCCGTCAGGCCGTCGTCGCCTTCGAACCGGGCGAGATCGTCACGATGTACACGTGCGGCATCACGCCGTACGACTCCACCCACCTCGGGCACGCGTCGACCTACCTCACCTACGACGTGCTGCAGCGCCGACTGCGCGATCGGGGCCACCAGACCCGATGCGTGCGCAACATCACCGACGTCGACGACGACATCTTGCGCAAGGCGCGTGAGCTGGGCGTGCACTACCTCGATCTCGCCGCGGCGGAGACCGCCCGGTTCGACACCGACATGGCCACGCTCGGTGTCATCGAGAGCTGGAGCGAGCCGCGTGCCACCTCCGCGATCGCCGACATCCGCGGCTTCATCGGCATGGTGCTCGACCGGGGCCACGCCTACGAGAGCGGCGGAGCGGTGTACTTCGACGTGAGCTCGATCGACACGTTCGGCCAGGTGAGCCACCTCGACCGCGACGAGATGCTCGCGCTCGCCGCCGAGCGGGGTGGCAACCCGGGTGACCCGAACAAGCGGGACCCGCTCGACTTCATCCTCTGGCAACCGTCGGCGCCTGACGAACCGTCGTGGGAGTCGCTGTGGGGTCCGGGTCGACCTGGTTGGCACATCGAGTGCTCGGCGCTGGCCATGCGCGAGCTCGACACCACCATCGATCTCCACGGTGGCGGCGGCGACCTCATCTTCCCGCACCACGAGTGCGAGGCCGCCCAGTCAGAAGCGGCGACCGGCCAGCCCTTCGTCCGTCACTGGATGCACCAGGCGATGGTGCGGATGGACGGCGAGAAGATGTCGAAGTCGCTGGGCAACCTCGTGTTCGTCAGCGACATCGTCAAGAAGTACGACGCGCGAGCGATCCGCCTCGCGTGCATCGTGCACCACTACCGGGACTCATGGGAGTACCACGACGGCTTGCTCCCCGACGCCGCCGCTCGTCTCGATCGCTGGAAGCTGGCCGCCGGCTCGCCAGGCGACGTTCGCCCCGACCGGCCCGGTGGGGACGAGGTGCTCTCCGCGGTCCGCGTCGCGCTCGACGACGACCTCGACACCCCGGCGGCGGTCGCGGCCATCGACGCGGGCGCTGAGCGCGGCGCCGACGTGCGGGCTGCCGCGGCCCTGTTGGGCGTGTTCATCTGACGGGACCGGTACCGCTGGCCTGTGCCGGTCGAGACGGGGGCAGTGGGTCGACACCACGACCTGATCCTTCCACCCGTCACGGCGGGCGGTCTGCAGGTCTGACCTGGCAAGATGGCAGCGCATCGCGGTGACGAACCGGGTGCGTTCGGGGGACCCGTGGTCGACAGCGCGCAACCCGCCAACGTGGGCTCGCTCTACGGGATCGCGCATGCGGTCCTGCACCCGGTCATGTCGTTCCTCTGGCAGATCGAGGCCGAGGGCGTCGGTCACGTCCCGCCCAGGGGTGGAGCGATCTTCGCCCCCAACCACCTGTCGGTGTTCGACCACTTCGCACTGGGCGCTGCGCTGCCTCGGCAGATCATCTTCGTCGGCAAGTCGGAGTACCTGGACAGGTGGACCACCCGGTACGCCTTCCCTGCTCTCGGCATGATCCCCATCGACCGGTCGGGGGGCGCGGCCTCGCGGGCCGCGCTCGATGCGGCAGCCGGCATCCTCGAAGGGGGAGGATGCTTCGGCATCTACCCCGAGGGCACCCGGTCGCGGGATGGAGACCTCCACCGCGGACGGACCGGGGTCGCGCGGCTCGCCCTCCGCACGGGGTGCCCGATCATCCCCGTCGGCCTCCAGGGCACGGCCGAGGTGCAACCGCCCGACGCCCGCTTCCCCAAGCCTTTCCGCCATCTGCGCGTGCGCATCGGCCGACCCGTCGACCCACGAGCCTTCACGCCACGTGAGGGGGATGTGGTGGACGGGGTACCCGACGGTGAACCAGATCGGGCGTTGCTCCGCACCCTGACCGACGTGGTCATGCACGAGATCGCGCGCCTCTCCGGGCAGCGCTACGTGGACGAGTACGCCTGAGCCACCCGGACCGGCCCGCGACTCGATGCACCAACCCTGACGAGCGGCTGACGACCCGGCGGTAGGCTCCGGCACCTATGGCCGATGAGATCACGATCACCCTCCCCGATGGTTCCGAGCGCACGCTGGCGGCGGGTTCGACGGCAGGCGACTTGGCTGCCGACATCGGCAAGCGACTGGCCAAGGCGGCGGTCATCGCCGATGTGAACGGCACCGAGCGTGACCTGGTGTGGCCGCTCGAGGACGGCGATGTCGTCTCGATCATCACCGACGCCAGCGATCGGGGGCTGTTCACCCTCCGGCACTCGACCGCCCATGTCCTGGCCCA